>NZ_JAMDLQ010000046.1:0-6581 GCF_024705715.1 Clostridium sp. LY3-2 | reverse complement strand
CCTAATGCAGGACTTCCAAAGATAGTAAATGGAGAAGCTTTTTATGAAATTACACCTAAAGAATTTAAAGAGGAAATGATTAAATTTATAGATTTAGGGGTATCTGTAGTAGGTGGCTGCTGCGGTACTACTGAAAAGTTTATTAAAGAACTAAGTGAACTAAAAACTTTAAAAAAGGTAGAAAGAGAGTATAAAGAGATTTATGCTGTAACTTCTCCATCTAAAGTAGTTTATATAGATGAAGTTCGTGTAGTCGGAGAGAGGATTAATCCAACAGGAAAAAAACTATTTAAAGAAGCTCTTATAAAAAAAGATATAGATTATATTATAAATCAAGCTTTAGAACAAATTGAAGGTGGCGCAGAAATATTAGATGTAAATGTAGGCTTACCTGAAATAGATGAAAAGAGTTTGATGAAGACAGTTATAAAAGAACTTCAAGGAGTCTTAGATATTCCTCTTCAAATAGATTCAAATAAAAAAGAGGTTTTAGAAGAAGGTTTAAGATATTATAACGGTAAACCTATAGTAAATTCAGTTACAGGTGAAGATAGGGTATTAGATAATATTCTTCCTTTAGTTAAAAAGTATGGAGCCTCTGTAGTTGGCCTTACTTTAAATTCAAATGGAATACCAGAATCCTTCGAAGAAAGATTTAAAATAGCAAAAAAAATAGTAGATAAGGCAAAAGAATACGGTATAAAAAGGGAAGACGTATATATAGATTGCTTAACTTTAACTGTATCAGCTCAGCAAAAAGAAGTTATGGAAACTTTAAAAGCATTAAGAGTAGTAAAAGAAAAACTTAAAGTAAAAACTCTTCTAGGGGTATCAAATATTTCTTTTGGTTTACCAAATAGAGATTTAATAAACGAAACCTTTTTAAGCTTAGCCTTAGGTGCAGGCCTTGATTTACCTATAATGAATCCTAACAAGGAAGGTATGATTGGAGTTATAAAATCCTTTAAGGTTTTAAATAATAACGATATTAAAGGTGAAGAATTTATAAAATCTTATGGAAACAAAAAAATAGAAAGAATCACTTTAAATAAGGATCAAAAGAGTTCAATGGAAAATAATAAAGAACAAAAAACTGATACCTTAGAAGATTTAATATTAAAAGGGCTTAAGGGGCGTGTTAAAGAACTAACTTTAAATCTTTTAAAAGAAAAAAGTGAAATAGATATAGTAAATGAATATTTAATTCCAACTTTAGATAAAGTAGGGGAGAAATACGAAAAAGGTGAGATATTCCTTCCTCAGCTTATAGGGGCCGCTGAAACCGTAAAGGTGTCTTTTGATATCATAAAAGAAAGGCTTATAAAGACTAATAAAAAAGGAACTGAAAAAGGAAAGATAGTTCTAGCTACAGTTAAAGGTGATATTCACGATATAGGTAAAAATATAGTTAAAGTTATTTTAGAAAACTATGGCTATGAAATTATAGACCTTGGAAAAGATGTAAAAATTGAAAGAGTTCTAGAAGAAGCTATAAATAATGATGTGAAGCTAGTTGGGCTTAGCGCCCTTATGACAACTACTATTAAATCTATGGAAGAAACTATTAAAGCTTTAAAAGATAATAATTTTAAAGGTAAAATAATGGTAGGGGGAGCTGTATTAACTAAAGAATACGCAAAAAATATAGGAGCAGACTTTTATTCAAAGGATGCAAAAGAATCAGTAGAAATAGCGAGAAAAGTATTTAATTAAAAAAGGTTGCGAAAATTCTATTTTCGCAACCTTTTATTTATTTAGTGAATTTCTTTCCTGGGATGTCCATTAAGAAATGGAATACAAATTTATAAAATACAAAAGCTATCACTCCTGTTGCTATAAATAATTCGATTCCTGCAATCTCATTAACTATAGCACCTAAATTAGAATATCCAGCTTTAAAAAGATAACCGCTAACTTTAACACAAGCTACTGTAGCTACAGCTAATGGGAAGGTAAGTGCTGCAAATGTTGGGTTAAATTTTAATTTAAATATCTTAGGAAAGTTAATATAAACATATATAGTTGTAATTAAGCTAAGAATAAAGAAGAAACCTACGATATAGATGTTTGGATTCTTAAATAATGTTAAATAGCTTAAAACGCAAAGTGAAGCTGGTGCTGCAAATATACAAATAAGAGGATACTGCGCATCTGGCACTTCAACTTTTGAAAGTCTATATATAACTACTGGTAAGTAAGTTAAAAATGATATTACAACAAAGTAAAATACAGGTTTAACTATATTTTGTGTATGCATAGCTGGGCTTGTAGTACATGAAACTGAAATACCAACTAAAAGTGCATACCAACAAGGTAAAACTGAATTTATATCAAACTTCTTAATAACGTGAGTAATTAAGAAGAAAAGTACGAAGAAAATATTAATAATAAATCCGATATACCATAAAGTTAAAGCAACTGTGCTATTAAACTTTACAAAATATGCTGCGATATTCATAAGAAGCATCGTAGCTGTAGGGTATAAAGTCATAAGTATTGGATTGTTCATTTCTTTTTTTATAACATCTGGATGCTTTATAAATCTAGCTACCCAAAAAACTAAAGCTATAAGTCCTATGTAGATAAATATGCTTCTAACTCCGTTAAAGCCAAGGCCAGGGTAAAGGCTAGTTAAAGTAACTGCACCTAGGCAAGTTCCGATAAAACCTATCGGATAATCTTTTAATTTAATTCTGTCCAAAATAATCACCTCAAAAATTTTATAATTAAAGTACGTTTATTAAATAAATAATAATTAATGAAATAACAAAACCTAGTAAAGCTAGGAAAAATGATATTTTATTTTCTTTCAAAACACACACCGACCTTTGTTAAAAATTTAATTACTTTATAAAGATACAGAAATTTTACAAAAATATATGTGATAAATATCACAAAATACATGGAAAAAGTATTGAAATTGAGTAAAAGTGTGATGAAAGTCACATTTATTATACATTGAAAATGATAAAATTTAAACAATCAACGGATCGTAAGGAGTGATGTTAATGATAAAACAATCTGTGTGTAATTACTGTTCAACAGGCT
Source organism: Clostridium sp. LY3-2 (assembly GCF_024705715.1). Classification (NCBI taxonomy): domain Bacteria; kingdom Bacillati; phylum Bacillota; class Clostridia; order Eubacteriales; family Clostridiaceae; genus Clostridium; species Clostridium sp. LY3-2. Next base: position 3,533 of record NZ_JAMDLQ010000046.1, on the reverse strand, counting down.
GTAATTTAGAGTTTAATGTAGAAGATGGAAAGATTCAAAAGATCACAGGAAAAAAAGGTTATCCTGTAAATAATAATACTGCTTGTATAAAAGGTTTAAATTTAGATAAACAATGTTCAGTATACGGAAAAAATAAATTACCTCTTTTAAGGGGCGAAGATGGAAAAATGCATGAGATCTCTTGGGATGCGGCATTTAAAGTATTTGCTACACGAATGAAAGAGATTGAAGATAAATACGGAGAAGGAAGTTCTGCTTTTATAAGTACAGGACAATTACCTTTAGAGGAAATGGCCCTACTTGGATATATAGGTAGAGGAATGATGCATATGGAGGGGGATGGTAATACAAGGCTTTGTATGGCAACATCTGTTGTAGCTTACAAACAAAGTTTTGGTTTTGACGCACCACCGTACACTTTAGAAGATATAGAACTTACTGATACTATGATATTAATAGGAGCAAACCCAGCAGTTGCACACCCTGTAATTTGGGGAAGAGCTAGAAAAAACAAAGAAGCTAAAAAGATTGCAATAGACCCAAGATATTCAGAAACAGCTAAAGCTTGTGATGAGTGGTATGGAATAAAACCTAAATCAGATCTTTATTTCTTATATACATTAGCTAATGTTTTAATAGAAAAAGGATATATAGATGAAGATTATATAAATAACCACACTGAAGACTTTGAAGGATTTAAAGAGCATGTAAAAAAATATACTCTTGAAAATGTAGAAGAGTTTACTGGAATTTCAAAAGATAGAGTTTTAGAATTAGCAGAAACTATAAATAACGGTAAAAAAGTTTCGTTCTGGTGGACTATGGGAGTAAACCAAGGTTATGAAGCTGTAAGAACTGCTCAAGCTATTATAAATATAGCAGTTATGACTGGAAACATAGGAAGAGAAGGAACAGGTCCAAACTCAATAACAGGTCAAAGTGATGCTATGGGTTCAAGGCTTTATAGTAATACTGCTTGTCTTTATGCAGGAAGAGATTATGCAAATGAAGAGGATAGAAAATTTATAACAGAGGTTATGAATATTAAAGATGAATATATTCCTAAAAGACCTACTAAAGCGTATCCAGAAATAATAAGTGGAGCTATAAATGGCGAAATCAAAGGTATGTGGATTGTTTCAACAAACCCTGCTGATTCTTGGATAGATAATAGTTCATTTATTAAAGCTAGAGAAAACTTAGACTTTTTAGTAGTTCAAGATTTATATTCTGATACTGATACTGCAAAGATGGCAGACCTTTTCTTACCAGTTGCACCTGGAATTAAAAAATCAGGAACTTACATTAATACTGAAAGAAGACTTTCAAGTTTAGTTCCAATGATTCAAAAAGAAGAAAATGAATTAACAGATTTTGAAGTTTTACACGGAATAGGTAAAGCTATAGGAATGGAAGAAGAACTAAAGGGCTGGGAAACTACAAGAGATGTATTTAACCTTTTAAGAAAAGCTTCAAAAGGAACTCCTTGTGATATAACAGGGGTAATTTACGATGAAATGGTTAAAGACCATAACGGAGTACAATGGCCTTTAAGATCTGGAGAAAAATTAGAAAAGGACCAAAGAAGATTATTTGAAGATGGTAAATTCTTTAGACCAAACGGTAAAATGAAATTTATGTATGAAGACGTAAAGGTAAATGAAGATAAACAAACTAAAGAATATCCTTACGTTTTAAATACAGGAAGAGGAACTGTAGGTCAGTGGCATACTCAAACTAGAACTAGAGAAGTCCAAATTATAGAAAATATGATTTCAAAAGAACCTTATATAGAAATAAGCAAAGAAATAGCTGAAAACTTAAATATTAATAACGGAGATAAAATAGAAGTATCATCTGTTAACGGAAAAAAAGTTGAAGTTTTAGGGAAAATAAATGAAGGCTTAAAGAGTGATGAATTATATGGACCTATGCACTATATAGAAACAAACATCTTAACTCGTGGCTCATATGATGCATATTCTAGAGAACCTTCATACAAATATGCAACTGTTAACGTAAAAAAAGTAAATTAGTTTATTAGTATGTCTATCTAAAAAGATAGGCATACTTTCTTATAAAAAGAAAGAGGGATAAATATGGTAAGTTTAGAAGAAGCTGAAATTTTGCTCCTTAATAAAACACCGAAATTAAAAATTGAAGAAGTTAGCTTAGAAGAAGCTACAGGTAGAGTTTTAAGTGAAGATATATTTGCAAGAATTGATAACCCACCATTTAATAGGTCGCCTTTAGACGGGTATGCAATAATTGCAGAAGATACTTTTAATTTAAAAGACTTTGCCTTCCTTAAAGTTATAGATACTGAGTATGCAGGACATATATCAAAGAAGACAGTAAAGCCTAAAACTGCAATAAAAATCACTACAGGTGCAAAAATTCCAGAAGGAGCAAACACTGTAGTAAGAAAAGAAGACACTGAGTTTTTAAATGGGTATGTAAAAGTCTATAAGAGTCTTAAACCTTATGAAAACTTTTGTTTTAAAGGTGAAGACTATAAGGAAGGTCAAAAACTTATATCTAAAAATACTAAGATAACAGCGTCAAAAGTTATGGCTATAGCAAGTCTTGGAATTAAAAAGGTTAAGGTTTATAAAAAGCCTGTTATAGGAATAATTAACACAGGTGACGAGGTGCAAGACCTTGGAGAAACTCTAAAAGAAGGTAAGATTTATAATAGCAACGGTTACTTTTTAAAATCTAGAGTTTTAGAATTAGGTTGCGATTCAAAGATTTATAATATTATCTGCGATTCTTTTGAAGAAATTATAAAAGCTATAAAAAATTTAGAAGAGTCATCAGATATAATAATTTCTACAGGTGGTGTATCTGTTGGAGAAAAAGATAGGGTTAAAGAAAGTGCAGTTAAAGCTGGGTATGATATCTTGTTTTGGAAGGTAGATATGAAACCTGGGTCTCCTATGTTTGCAGCTTCAAAGGGAGATAAATTATATATAGGGCTTTCAGGGACTCCTGTTGCAGCTGCAACTAGTTTTGAACTTACAGGAAGAAAAGTTATAGAAAATATGCTAAATCAAAATTCTAACTACAAGGAAAATTGCATATTAAAAGATGAATTTTTAAAGGTGACTTCTAAGAGAAGGTTTTTAAGGGTTTATGTAAATAATAAAAACGAAGTTTTTATAAATAGCGTATACCAAACTCCAGGTCAAGTTCACACTATGATAAACAGTAACGGTATATTAGAGATTCCTAAAAACAAAGAACTTAAGTTAGGTGAAAAAGTTAATGTTTTAATGATTTAATTTTGGAGGATTTATGAAAAAGAGTGCAGTTATATTATCAGGTGGAAAAAACTCAAGAATGAATAAAAAAACAAAAGCTTTTTTAAAGCTTCAAGATAAAAGTTTTTTAGAATTAGAATTAGATGCTATAAAGTTATTTGATGAGATCATAATTTCTTGCAATGAAAAAGATTTATATAAAGATTTAGGGTATAAGCTAGTAGAAGATGAAATAAAAGATATAGGACCGCTTGGAGGGATTTATACTCC
>NZ_JAMDLQ010000045.1:0-19783 GCF_024705715.1 Clostridium sp. LY3-2 | reverse complement strand
GCGGTCCTATATCTTTTATTCCATCAGATATGCCCTTTTTAGATGAAGAGTTTATTAAAAAAATTTATGAATCTAAAATAAATAAAGATGCTCTTATAGTTAGAGTAAATGGCAATATAGAACCCCTTTGTTCAGTTTATAAAAAAAGTTCAATAGAAAAAATTGAAAAGATGATAAAAGAAAAAAATTATAAATTAAAAGATTTAATAAATAATTTAAGGGTAGAATTTTTAGATTTAAAAGACACAAAAAAGACTAGAAATATAAATACTTTAGAAGAATATGAAAATTTACTTAGAAAGTAAAGGTGATTTAAATGCCTATCGTAGTAAATATTGTAGGAGAGTGTAGTAATGTTGGAAAAACTACATTAATAGAAGGGTTAATAAGAGAATTAAAGAGAAGAAAATATTCAGTTGGAACTATAAAGCATGATGTTCACGGATTTGATATAGATAAAAAGGGAAAAGATACTTACAGGCACAGAGAAGCAGGTGCAGATGAAGTAATAATTTCATCTAAAAATAGAGTAGCTATAATAAAAGAAATCAAAGAAGAATTAAATATAGAAGAACTTATTAATTTAATGAAAGATAAAGATGTTATTTTAGTTGAAGGATACAAAAATTCAAACCTTAAAAAAATAGAAGTTTTTAGAAAAGGGTATAGCTCTAAAATAATTTCAAATTCTAAGGATTTGGTATGTATTGCTACGGATTATATAAATGAAAACGAAAAACATATTCAAATCGACAAGAATGACCATAGTAAAATTGTCGATATTATACTAAAATTAAAATAGTAAGGTAAATATTATTAAAAAGGAGAGGAAAATGTATACATTAGGAATAATAACCAGCAGCGATAAAGGCTATAAAGGAGAAAGAAATGATGAGAGTGGTAAGGTTATAGCTGAAATCGCAAAGATGAGAGGATTTGAAGTTAAAAGGTATATAGTTTTACCTGACGAAAAGGATCTTTTAAGAGATGAAATGATCTATCAAAGCGATGAGCTTTCAGTAAATCTAATATTAACAACAGGAGGAACTGGCTTTAGTCATAGAGACGTTACGCCAGAAGCAACAAACGAAGTAATAGAAAGATTAGCTTTAGGTATACCTGAGGCTATTAGAAGTTATAGTATGTTAATTACTAAAAGAGCTATGCTTTCAAGAGCAACTGCTGGAATCAGAGGAGAAACTCTTATTGTTAATATGCCAGGAAGTCCTAAAGCTTGCAGGGAAGTTTTAGATTATATCTTAGAAGATTTAAAACATGGTATAGATATTTTAAAGGGGGATTCAAAAGAATGCGCAAGAAAATAATATTAGCTACAGTATTAACATCATTTCTAGCTTTGGGTTTATTAGCAGGATGTAATGATAAAAAAACAGAAGATAAGTCATTAACGGTAAGTATTGCTGCTAGTTTAAAAGAACCAATGAAAGAAATAGGAGATAAGTTTGAAAAAGAAAATGGAGTAAAGATACAATTTAACGTAGGAGGTTCTGGAACTTTAAAGAAACAAATAGTTGACGGAGCTTCTGTAGATGTGTTTATATCAGCAAACACTAAATATGCTGAAGAATTAGTAAAAGAAGATTACGTAAAAAAAGATGATTCAAAAAAATTATTAAATAATGAATTAGTTTTAATTGGAAGCAAGGATTTTAAAGGTGATATAAAATCTTTAAATGATTTAAAAAATATAGATGGAAAGATAGCAATAGGTGAATTAAATACAGTTCCAGCAGGGCAATACGCAAAACAGTCCTTAGAAAAACTTGGAATTTATGATTCACTAAAAGATAAATTCATTTTTGCTAAAAGTGTTACAAACGTAAAAACTTATGTTGAAAACGGAGAAACAGAATTAGGATTTGTATATAAAACTGATGCTATGAATTTAAAAAGTAGCAAAATAGTTTATACAGTTCCAAATAATTATCACAAACCAATAGTTTATGAACTATGTATACTTAAAGATAGTAAAGAATTAGATTTAAGCAAGAAGTTTAGTGATTATTTAAAAAGTGATGAAAGTAAGAAGATATTTGAGAAATATGGCTTTGGAGTGAATTAAAAATGATTTTAGAAGCACTTGTAATATCTTTAAAAGTAGTTTTAGTGTCAATTCTTATAGGGATGACACTAAATGTACTTTTATCATATGTCCTAGTAGAAAAAGATTTTAAATTAAAAAATATTTTTGAAACTATAATAATGTTTCCTATGTTTTTACCGCCTTCAGCTGTAGGGTATATAATTTTAATTATATTTGGTAAAAGAGGAGTAATAGGAAGTTTTTTAGATGAAAACTTTGATTACAGCATAATTTTTACTTGGATTGGTGCTGTAGTAGTTGGAATTATAGTAGCCTTACCTATAATGTATCAAAGTTTAAAAGCATCTCTTTTAAGCGTAAACTCTGATATGAAAAACGCTGCAAAAGAGATGGGTGCAACAGACTTAAAGGTTTATAAACTTATAAGTCTGCCACTCTCAAAAAAAGGTCTATTAACAGGACTTATATTAGGTATTGCACGTGTGTTTGGTGAATTTGGTGCAACTATTTTAGTTGCTGGGAATATAGAAGGTAAGACGCAAACAGTTCCTATGGCTATGTATTATGCTATTGAAAACGGTGATTCACATTTAGCAAATACTATCTTAATTATAATTGTGATACTATCTTGCCTTCTTATTTTCTTTTATAACAGAATAATTAAACGCATTAATTAAGAGGTGAATAAAATGAAAAGTGTTAATGTTAAAGATGCTATTGGTATGGTACTTTGTCACGATATAACAAAGATTGTACCAGGAGAATTTAAAGGTCGTGCCTTTAAAAAGGGACACATAATAAAAGAAGAAGATATAGAAGAATTACTTAAAATAGGTAAAGAACATATCTACGTTTGGGAAAAAGAAGAAGGAATGCTACACGAAAACGATGCGGCAGTAAGACTTAAAAATTTAGTTTGTAAAGATGGTTTAAGATTTTCTGAAATAAAAGAAGGAAAAATTAATTTTATAGCAGATAGAGATGGGATTTTAAAGATAGATAAAGAAAAATTATTAGACATAAATTGTCTTGGAGAGATTATAGTTTCAACTATACATAACAACACACCAGTTAAAGAAGGTGAAGTTATTGGAGGAACTAGGGTAATTCCTCTAGTAATAGATGAAAATAAAATAATAGAAGCTGAAAAATTAATAAAAGAGCCATTTATAAGTGTTAATGAAATAAAAGGCAAAAAGGTTTATATGATTACAACTGGAGGAGAAGTTTATCACGGAAGAATTGAAGATAAATTTGGACCTGCTGTTAAAAGAAAAATAGAATACTATGGATGTGAACTTATAAACCAAGTTATATTACCAGATGATAAAGACATGATAGTAAAAGAAATTAAAAAAGCTCTAGAAAGTGGAGCTGAGATGATAGTTTGTACTGGTGGAATGTCAGTAGACCCTGATGATATGACTCCAAGCGCAATAAAAGAATGTGGAGCGGATGTTATTAGCTATGGGTCTCCAGTATTGCCAGGCGCTATGTTTTTACTAGCATATCATAAAGATGTTCCTATTTTAGGTTTACCAGGATGTGTAATGTATTCAAAAAGAACGGTATTTGATTTAGTATTACCTAGGATATTAGCAGATGAAAAATTAAAAGTAAGAGATTTAGCGGCGCTAGGTCACGGAGGATTTTGCTTAGACTGTAAAGTATGCACCTTCCCTCACTGTTCGTTTGGAAAAGGAGAATAGAGATGTCTGATAAATTAACTCATTTTGATAAAAATGGAAATGCGGTAATGGTTGATGTAAGTGATAAAAAGATTACTAAAAGAGTTGCAATTGCAACTGGTAAAGTTCTTGCAAGTGACAAGACTATAGACCTTATTTTAAAAGGTGAAATAGGAAAAGGGGATGTCCTTGGGGTAGCTAGAGTAGCTGGAATAATGGCTATGAAAAATACTAGCAATTTAATTCCTATGTGTCACCCTATAATGATTACAGGTTCAAGTATAGATTTTGAAATTGATAAAGAAAATAATGAGATAATTATAAATGCTATGGCAAAACTAGACGAAAAAACAGGAGTAGAGATGGAGGCACTTACAGGTGTTTCTGTAGCTGCACTTACTATATATGATATGTGTAAGGCTGTAGATAAAAGAATGGTAATTCATGATATTCACTTAGTTAAAAAGACTGGTGGAAAAAGTGGAGAGTTTAACTTTTAAAAGTCTATTTGCTTTAAAAAGAGGTGAGGACAATTAAAGATATATATGGGAGAGAGATAGATTATTTAAGGATTTCTTTAACTGATAATTGCAACTTAAGATGTATATACTGTATGCCAAGTAGTAATATAGAATTTTCTAAAGAAAAGCTTACAGAAGAAGAAATTATAAAAATAATCAAAGCCTCAGAAAAAATTGGAATTAAGAAGATTAGATTTACTGGAGGGGAGCCTTTAGTTAGAAAAGATTTAGTTAAAATAATTAAAGAAACTAATTCTTTAGAAGGAATAGAAGATATCTGTTTAACGACTAATGGAATTCTTTTATTAGAAAAATTAGAAGAACTTAAAGAAAATGGTTTAACTAAAGTTAATATAAGTCTTGATACTTTAAATCCTTTAAAATATAAAAAAATAACTAGAGGTGGAGATATAAATCTAGTGCTTAAAGCTATAGATAAATGCTTAAACCTTGGAATAAAGGTTAAATTAAACGTAGTTATTATAAAAGGGCTAAATGATGATGAAATTATAGACCTTATAAATTTAACTAAAGAAAAAGATATAGATGTTAGATTTATAGAACTTATGCCTATAGGAGAGGGAAATAAATTTACAGGGATATCAAACGAAGAAATAAAAGATTTAATAAAGAACTACGAATATAAAAGCTTAAAACAAGATAAAAAAGATGGACCTGCAAATTATATTAAATTAAAAGGTGCAAAAGGAAAAATCGGGTTTATAAGTGCTTTAAGCAATTGTTTTTGTGAAAATTGTAATAGAATAAGGATCACATCAGATGGAATGCTTAAAGGTTGCCTTAACTGGAAAGGCGGAGTTAATTTAAAAAGAGAAATAGAAAAAGGTATATCAGAAGAGAAAATAAAAGATATTATTAAAGATTCTATTTATAATAAACCAGAAAAATATCTATTTAAAAAAGAAGATAAAAACAAAGAAATTAGATTTATGAATCAAATAGGAGGATAATCTATGGGAAAGATAAAGGCAATTTGCAAAAGTGAAAGAAAAGGAACAGCTAAAACAGAAGTTCCAAGCATTAATTTAATAGAAAATTTCGGCTTAGAGGGGGATGCACACGGTGGTAACTGGCATCGTCAGGTAAGTCTTTTAGAATATAAAAAAATAGAGGATTTTAATAAAGCTGGAGGAAACGTAAAGTTTGGAGACTTTGGTGAGAATTTTGTAATAGAAGGAATTGAAGTTGATAAACTTCCTATAGGTGCTAAGCTAAAAATAGGAGAAGAAGCTATAGTAGAAATAACTCAAATAGGGAAAAAATGCCACAATGAATGTGAAATTTTCCACAGAGTAGGTAAGTGTATAATGCCTATTCATGGAGTTTTTAGTAAGGTTATAAGCCCTGGAAAAGTTAAAATTAATGATTTAGTTGAGATTATTTAAATTATTATATTAATGCAGTAAATGAATAGTATCTTTGAGAATTCAAAAGATGAACAAAAAATTAAAAAAGTTAAATATAAAAAATAGAATGAAAATTTCAAAAAAATTATGATATTATATATTAAATAAAAGTCAAAATGAAGTTATGAAACCACTAATAACTTAAAATTACGTAAGCTACAAACAAATTTTAAGTTATTAGGTGAAAAATTTTAAATGAGAGTGTTTAAGGAATAAAGGAGAGAAATTAATGAAAAATTCCAAAAAACTTTCAAAAAATAAAAAATTCTATATTGTTATAGCACTATTAATAGTATTTATAATAAATTTAATCATGCAAGATGATTCAATACATTTTGTATTAAGGATTATGAAAAGTGCAATTTCAATGTGGATAGGTGTCGTAGCGATTTTTTTAGTAGCAAAAATTATTAGCTTAATAAATTTAAGTAGAGAATCATAAATTTATGATTCTCTTTTTAAATACTTAAAAATCACAAAATTAAACTTTAAAACTAAATTCTTTAAAAAATGATGCTAAAGGCTAATAAGCTATTACCTATTATTTAAATAAGTAAATAGTATTTTTATTATCGATTAGATAGTAGTATTCTAATTAAGGAAGATAAAAAGTAAGGGAGATGCAAAAAATGAGTATAAAACTTATTTGTACAGATATGGATGGGACTTTACTAAAAGATCAAAAGATAATATCAAAAAAAAATTTAGAAGCGATAGATAAAGCTATAAATAAGGATATTATAGTTGCTATAACTACAGGAAGAGTATACAAATCAGCTAAACTTTACGCAGATGAAATAGGACTAAAAACTCCGATTATAGCATTAAACGGAGCATATATTGGAGATTCTAATGGTGAAACAATTTATAAGAATCCATTAACAAAAGAAATGGCTAGAGAATTTTTTGAAGTTTCTGTAAAATGTGGGCTAAATCCTTATTTTACGACTGAATTTGGTATAATATCAAAGGGAGAGCTACCTGAAACTCACGTATATAAAATAATAAATAAAGAACTAGAAAAAGAAAAGCAAATAGAACTAATAGTTATGGATGATATTGAAGAAATATTATCTAAATACGGTGATGAATTACTAAAAGGAGTTTGCGCCGATAAAAATAATATGGAAAAAGTTTTAGAAGCTAGAAATATTATAGAAAATTCAGATATAGAAAAAGAAGTTGTTTCTTCTTGGCCTGACAATTTTGAAATAATGAATATAGGTTCAAGCAAAGGTGAGGCTGTAAAAAAATTAGCTGAGTACCTTAAAGTTGATTTAAAAGATGTTATGTGCATAGGTGATAGTGAAAATGATATTTCTATGATTAAATGTGCAGGCGTTGGTGTAGCTATGGGAAATGGAACAGAAGATGTAAAACTTGCATCAGATTTTATTACTGATACAAACATAAACGATGGAGTAAGTAAAGCGATAGAAACATTTATCTAAGATGAGGGGGATTAATAATGACTGATGTATTAATAATAGGTGCTGGGGTTGTAGGTTCAGCAATAGCAAGAGAATTATCAAAATATGAATTAGATATAACTATTTTAGAAAAAGATAGTGATATAGCAGAAGGCGTAACAAAAGCTAATAGTGGGATTGTACATGCTGGGTATAATGAAAAAATTGGAACTTTAAAAGGAAAGCTTAATAGAGAAGGAAACGATATGTTTGATTCCTTATCAAAGGATTTAGATTTTAAATTTGAAAGAAATGGAGCTTTAGTTTTAGGGTTCAGCGAAGGTGATATGGTAACACTTGAAGAACTGAAGAAAAATGGAGAAGAACTTGGAATTAAAGGGTTAAGTATTTTAGATAAAGAAGATACTTTAAACTTAGAAAAAAATATTAAAGAAAATGTTAAAGGGGCATTATATGCTAAAACATCAGGTATAGTGAGTCCATACGAAATGACTATTGCCCTTGCTGAAAATGCAGTGCTAAATGGTGCTAGATTTAAGTTAAACTCTGAGGTTACAGGGATAGAAAAGGTAGATGGATTTTATAGAGTTAAATTAAAAAACGGAGAGGAAATAGAAGCTCAAATAGTTATAAATGCAGCAGGTCTTTACGGAGATAAAATAAACAACATGGTAAGTAAAAATGTTTTAAAAGTAAAAGGTGTTAAGGGCGAGTATTTACTTTTAGATAAAGTTTCTGGAAAGTTAACTAACAAAACATTATTTACAGTTCCTAAAAAAGATACTAAAGGAGTACTTGTAACTAAAACAGTAGAAGGAAATCTTTTAGTTGGACCTAACGCTGAAGAGTTAGATGATGTTTTTGATTTCTCAGTAACAGAAGAAGGTTCAACTGAGGTTAATAATAAAGGATTAGATTTAATAAATGAAATACCAGAAAAAAGAATTATAACTGCTTTTAGTGGTATAAGACCTCATATAAAATCTGATTTTATAATAGAAGAAGCAAAGGATTCTAAAAACTTTATAAATGTAATAGGAATAGATTCACCAGGTCTTACTTGTGCACCTGCTATTGCAGTTTATGTAAAAGACTTATTAAAAGATAAAATTGAATTAAAAGAAGATACAAGCTTTAATGGAAAAAGAAAAGGGATTTTAAGATTTAACGAATTATCTTTTGATGAGAAAAATGAAGTTATAAAAGAAAATAGAGCTTACGGAAAGCTTATATGTAAATGCGAACTAATAACAGAAGGTGAAATAGTAGATGCAATAAACAGACCACTTGGTGCTAGAACAGTAGATGGAGTAAAAAGAAGAACAAGAGCTTCTATGGGTGGATGCCAAGGTGTTGGATGTTTAATTCCTATAGCTACAATAATTAGTAGAGAGTTAGATATTCCTTTAAACAAAGTAATGAAGAATAATAAAAATTCAAATGTTATAGGTTTTAAGGAGGACTAGTCGATGGAAAAATATGATTTAATAGTTATAGGTGGCGGAATTTCAGGACTTAATTGTGCTTTAAATGCTTATGAAAGAGGAATGGAAAAAGTTCTAGTTATTGAAAAAGATAATAAAATAGGTGGAATGTTAAAAGGTGTTAAAAAGTATAAAGAATATATAGAAAAATTAGTTTCAAATATAGAGTGTACTGATATTAAAATAAAACTTAATACACAAGTAATTTCTATAGATGATAAAAATAACGTAATTGCAACAAGTATGGAAAATGGAATAGAAAAACTTGAATCAAAAAATATTATTATCTCTAGCGGTGCAAAAGAAAAAGGGAAAAATGCATTGAATATTTCTGGAGATAGATGTTCAGGAATTTATACAGTTAATATGGCAGACAAGATTCTAGATATGGAAAATGTAAATATTGGAGATAATGTTGTTATTTTTGGAGGGGCTGATTTATATAAAATATCAGACAAACTTAAAGAAAAAAATATAAATATATCTGCAATAGTATGCTTAGGGTTAAATCAAGAAGTATTTGATTTAACAAATCATATATTATTTAATTACAGAATTAAAACTATTAAAGGAAATGGACGTATAGAAGAAGTCGTTTTAGATAATGGAAATTCAAAGAACTTAAAATGTGATACTTTGATTGTAGCTGCTGGAATAGTGCCAGATGGAATAATAGGAATGATAAGTAACATAACTTTAAATAAAGAAAACGGCGGTATTTTAGTAAATCCAGTATTTAAGACATCTAGAGAAAATATTTATGCGATAGGTGATTGTGTGGATGTTAAAAATAATATAGATGAAATAGAAAAAAATTCAAAAACATTAGTTTATAATTTAAATTTATAGAAAGAAGATGAGCTTATGAATCATGTACTAAATTCATATTGGGAGGTTCAATTAAAACCAAATTTAATTGACAATGGAAGTGATAAATTAGTTGTAATTTTACCTGGTATAGGATACACAATAGATAGAGTTACAATAGAATATTCAGGAGAGCTTGCCCTAAGTCAAAATTATGACTTAATGGAAGTTGAATATGGATTCCAAGTAGCTAGAAAAGCATTTAATGTAAAAGAAGAGTTTAATATAATTGCAGATGAAACTTTAGAATTAGTTAAAGATGCACTTAGTTTAAAAGAATATAAAGAAGTAATAATAATAGGTAAAAGCATAGGTACTTGTGTACAAGACTTCTTAAATGAAAAAATAGAAGGAATAAATATTAAAAATATTTATATAAGTCCTATAGATAAGACTGTAGGAATGGGATTTAAAGAAGGTTCACTTATAATTACAGGAAGTAAAGATCCACTATTAAGTGAAGAAAACCTTCAAAACATTGTAGATTCTAAAAAATATAAAGTAATAATTTTTAATGGTGCAAATCATGCATTAAACTTAGAAAAGAATCCTATTGGAAGTCTTGAAGTACAAATAGAAATAATTAAAGCTATCAAAACATTCATTAAATAAATAACTTAAAAAATAAGGCTGACTCTGTAAAGGCCTTATTTTTTTGTAATAAAATGTAAAGGATAATAATTATTAATAAGAATTCACAATTTATTAATTAGAAGTTAATTGTATTTATTTTAAAAAGATAGTATTATAATAAAAAAAGTAGTTAGCATACTAACTATTTTGGAGGTGAGAGCTTGAAGCCAAATAATGAGTTTTTAATAGCTCTATACTTAAGAGAATTAAATTCTATAGTTAACAACACTATTACTAAAAAACTAAAGGGAGAAGGACTTACGCCGACTCAAATAACTGCAATTAGGATTATAGGTCATAAAAACCTTCTTACTATAACAGAACTAAGCGAGGCTATGTCTATTAGAAAAGCTACAGCGTCTGGGATTATAGATAGGCTTGAAGGATTAAATATAGTAGTTAGAGAAAAAGACTTAAAAGATAAAAGGATAACTTATATAAAGTTTTCTAAAGAAGGAAGTAAGCTATCTAAAAGGATAAGTAATCTTATGAGGGAAGCTTTTAATGAAGTTTTTAAACCATTTAGTGAAGAGGAAAAAGAGTTAATTAAAGAAAAACTAGAAAATATGATAGAAAGATTAAAATGATTTAAGGAGGAATTAGTATGTCACCATTATTAATGAAAGCAATAATATTTATAACTAGCGCACTTGTATTTTATACAATAGGTGTTTGGTCAGAAAAATTAGGAGGAAAACTTAAAACTTGGCACGTTGTAATTTTCTATTTAGGTTTAGTTTGTGATACTTTAGGTACACATTTTATGATGGATATTGCAGGAGGGATTAAGTTTAACCTTCACGGAATTACAGGAGCACTTGCAATTTTATTAATGTTATTCCACGCACTTTGGGCAACAAAGGTATTAATTAGTGGAAGCGAAGAACAAAAAGAAAAATTCCACAAATTCAGTATAGTAGTTTGGGTAATTTGGTTAGTACCATATATCTTAGGAATGCTTATAGGAATGGGCGTAATTTAATTCTTAAAAAGATTTGCACTAAAATTTTAGTGCAAATCTTTTTTTATATTTCTTTATATATTTTCCTAAAGCCTAAAACGCTATCAGTATAGCCTATATTTTCGTAAAATTTATGAGCGCCTTTTCTGTGACTTGAAGAAACTAAAATAGAATAAGCTGCATTTTTTGATTTTGCAAAATCATCAATAGCTTTCATAAGTTTTTTGCCTATTCCAAGGCCTCTTGTATTTTCCTTAACTATAACATCTTCAACTACAATAAAAGTACACCCACCCATACTAAAATTAAAACAAGAAACGGCTAAAGCGGAACCTAAGATTATATTATCTTTTTTCAAAACAGCAAGGTAATAGTTATCATCTTTTAAGATTTTTTCATAAGTTTCCTTTGAAATAGATATATCATTTTTAGTATCTATAAGCTCTTTGTAAAGTTCTAATAGTTCTTTAATGTCCTCTTTTTTTAATTTTTCAACTACCATAAAAATCCCTTTCTAACAAATTATAAAGATTAATATACTATATCTAATCGTAATTTACAATCAATTAGATAAAACAAAATAGATTCTGTTTACAAAATGATATAAAAGTTTACAATAATAAATCTCTTTATTTGATATAATTTATTCTGTAATTATATAGTATAAATAGATTTGAAGGTGATAAAAAATGAGTATATTTAGAACTCAAAAGATGAGTAGTGTTTTAAATCATATAGGAGATAATGAAAAAACATTAAGTACTTTAGATTTAACTTTAATGAGTATAGGGTCTGTAATTGGGACAGGCGTTATGGTTTTAACAGGTATAGTTGCTGCAACTGAAGCTGGACCTTCGGTTGCTATATCTTTTGTAATCGGTGCAATAGCAGCTATGGTAATAGTATTATGTTATTCAGAACTTAGTTCAAACATTCCAAGTTCAGGAGGGTCGTATACCTTTACTTATGTTACTTTAGGTGAAATTTTAGCCTACATAGCAGGGCTTTGCATAGTTATTGCATACCTTTTATCAATGGCAACAGTAGCATCAGGTTGGGGTGCATATTTAACTAGCTTTTTAGATGTTTTTAATATCTATTTGCCAAAGGCAATAACAACAATTCCGTCTCAAGGTGGGATTGTAAATCTACCTGCAATGTTTTCAGTTGTTATGATTTTATTTATAATATCAGCTGGAACTAAAGACAGTAAAAAGTTTAATAATGCAATGGTTATAACAAAAATAGTAGTTATATTTATATTTTTATTAGTTGGCGTATTTTATGTTAAGAAAACTAATTATGAACCTTTTTTACCTTATGGTACAAGCGGAGTGTTTACAGGTGCAGCTTCTGTCTTTTTTGCATATTGTGGTTTTGATGCTACTGCGTCAGCAGCACCATATGTAAAAAACCCTAAAAAGGCACTTCCTATAGGGCTTATATCATCTTTAGCGGTATGTGCTGCAATTTATGTTGGAGTATCATTAGTTTTAACTGGTATAACATCTTATAAAAACTTAAATGTGCCAGATGCACTTTCTTACACTTTAAAATTAGTAGGTAGAAGCAATGTATCTATGATTGTTTCTTTAGGAACAATTATTGGTATACTTGCAGTAATTTTTGCAAGTAACTTTGCAACTTCTCAAATTATGTCAACTATGAGTCGTGATGGACTAATTCCTAAAGTATTTAGTAAGAAAAATAAAAAGGATGTTCCTATAGTATCACTTTGGTCAGTAGGTTTAGTTGGAGCAGGTCTTGCTGGATTTTGCAATCTAAAAGATCTTGCAAACTTTGCAAGTATAGCCTTTTTATTAGTTTATGGGATGGTATCTATATCAGTTATAGTATTTAGAAAAAAATACCCAGATATAAAAAGAAGCTTTAAAACACCACTTGTTCCTTTTGTTCCAATACTTGGAGCTGGATGTTGTTTATTTTTAATGTCTAACTTAAAGCTAAATACTTGGATAATATTTAGTATAGTATTAGTATTAATCTTAATAAGTTATTTCTTATACGGGAAAAAACATTCAATAATTAAAGATAATGATAATTTAATAGAAATTAAAAAAGATGAGCAAAATTAAATTTTGCTCATCTTTTTTTATAAAAATCTAAGTTAAAATAGATTAAAATCAATAGTTCCTTTAATGTTTTTTAAAGAGCCTTCCTTAAGTTCAAGGCACATAGAATATTCAGGCGGAATGTCATTAATATTTTCTATATTAAATGATTTACTTTCTTTAAAACCAAATTTATTATAGTATTTTGGGTCTCCTAAAACAAAAACAGAACTAAAGCCGAGTTCTTTAGCTTTATCTAAAGCAAAGTTTACAAGATTTGAACCAATTTTTTTATTTCTAGATTCTAACTTTACAGAAAGCGGCGCTAGAATAAGTGAAGGATATGTTTTTTTAGAATCTGTAATATTAAATTTAGATAACATTACGTGGCCTAAAAGCATAGAGTTTTCTTCACATACTATTGATAAATCTTCTATATAATTTTCACTTTGCCTTATGATATTAACTAAATCTTGTTCAGTTCCATCTGATAAATCAGCAGTTTTAAAAGCTTCTTCGACTAAGTGATAAATTTTACCGTAATCTTTTGAAGTTTCTTTTCTTATAGTCATAATGCCTCCTAAAGTATGTATTTATAGATAGTTTAATCTTTATATTAAAAAAATACAATATATTAGGCAAAATGATTTTTAATTCATAGTATAATAGTGAAATATTTTTAGGAGGATAAGTAAAATTTAAGATTAATGGCTAATTTATTAAAAGGAAAAAAGGCTTTAGGAGTTTGTATTAAGGATTTAGATATATTAAGGGAACTAAAAAATGAAGGGTATGAAATTTATTTAGTAACTGAAAGTTTACAAGAAATAATAAATTTTCAAAGTTCTAATTATAATAAAGTATATTACTTTTTAGATGATTATAATTCTATAAGTTTTAAAAATGAATCTTTCGATATAGCAATTTTAATAAATAATAACTGTAATATGGTAGAAAAGTATATAAAAAAGATATATAGCTTCTTAAAAAACGAAGGTATCCTTTATATCCTTAATTTCAAAAATGAAAATAAAATAGAAGCAAAAAATTTGTTTAAGGATATAAAAGAAGATTCTAAAGAAAATATTTTAATTTGTGAAAAATAGTTTTAAGCATACTGATTTATCGGTATGCTTTTTTTGTTTTACAATTTAGTGTAAAATGTAAAAGAGGTGATAATTTGGTATATTTAGTAATTGGAATTTTATTAATAGGAATGATTATAACTTATAAAGAGGCAAGAGAACATAATGAAAAAAAGTATTTAACTGAAGTTAGAGAAGGCTATGGAAAACTTAAAAATATTAAATCAAACGATATAGATTTAAATTTAACTAGAGGATACTTTGATTTTATGAAGGATAAATTAGAATTTTATATTGATGATATAACTTGGAATGATTTAAATATGGACGAGATATTTAAAGGGATAAATAACACAGGGACATCTTTAGGAGATGAAATATTATATAAATTTTTAAGGGAGCAAAGCTTTGATTTAGATGAACTTAAAAGAAGAGATAATCTAATAGAGTTTTTTAAAGAAAATAAAGATATACGTGAAGATTTGATGCTAAAATTAAGATTTTTAGGAAAAAGCGATAGCGTAACTATATATAAACATTCTATAGCTAAAAAAATTTGGAATTATAATTTTTTATATTTCTTATCAAAACTTCCTATAGTTTTTGCAATTTTAATTATTTTTAAGCCAATATTTTTTATATTCATGATAATTTCTATTTTAGTTAATATCTATATAGCACAAAAAAGTTATAAATATAATAATTGCAGGTTAGTAGATTACGAATATATAATAAAGGTTTTAAAATTTGCAAATTATGTGTCTAGTTTAGATATTTCACTTATAAATGACTCTTATAAAAATATAAAATCTGAATTAAAAAAGCTTGGAAAAACTAAGAGGCAATATTTTTTAAAGACAGAAAATTCAATTCCTGAAGCTATAGGCTTTAATGAAGTTTTAAAGCTATTTTTCTTATCAGAAGCTTTAAAAATTGAAAAGATAGGTAGCAATTTAAGAAATAATGAAGAAGCATTACTTAAAACTTATGAGTTTGTAGGTGAAATAGATTCATTTTTAGCTATAGCATCTTTAAGAGAGTCATTTAATTTAATTTCTAAACCAGAGTTTATAAAAAATAAAGAAATAATTATAGAGGATGCGTACTATCCTCTAATAAAAAATCCAGTTTTAAATTCTTTAGAAATAAATAATTCTATACTTATTACAGGATCTAATGCATCTGGTAAGTCTACCTTTTTAAGGGCAGTTGGAATTAATATAATATTTTCTCAAAGCTTTTATATGTCCTTTTCAAAAAGCTATAGGGGAGACTTCTTTAAGGTCTATTCTTCTATGGCACTTAAAGATGATCTCTTAAGTAAAGAGAGTTATTATATGGTTGAATCTAAATCTTTAAAAAGGATAATGGATGCAAAATTAGGAGACGAAAATATTATTTGTTTTATAGATGAGATTTTAAGAGGAACAAATACTATTGAGAGAATTGCAGCATCTTCTAGAATACTAAAATTTTTAGCAAAAGACGGTTATAAAGTTATAGCTGCAACCCATGATTTAGAATTAACTGATATTCTTAAAAACTATTATTTAAACTATCATTTTAGTGAAAGAATTTTAGAAGAGGAAATAGTATTTGATTATAAGATAAATAAAGGAAGAACAAAAACTAGAAATGCTATAAAGATCCTTCAGATTTTAGGGTATGATGACGATGTTATAAAAGAAGCAAATGAAAGTGCAAATGATTTTATGGAAAGTAATAAATGGGAAGTAATTTAAAAAGGTGATTTTATGATAAAGGGTTATGATAGGTTAGAAGATTTTGAAAAAGAAAAAATTTTAGAATGCTTAAATATAAAAGAAAATATAACGCTAAAAGAAATGGATTTAAGATATAAAGATGAAATCTATGATTTTTCTAAAAATGTATTTATAAATTTTAAGGATACACCAAAAGTAATTTTAAATTGTATAACTAAAGAAATAGAAAAGTTAAAGACAGGATATATAATAATAGATAGCGTATTTACAGATAAAAAAGAAGAAATAGATGAAACTATAAATTATGCAGAAAAATTTATAGAAAACCTAGGTGCAGTTAAAGTTTTAATTTGTTTTAGAGAAAAAGATAAAGGGATTTTAGAAAGTTTAGGTTTTAAATATACTTATAGCTCTTATACTATGGAACTTATAGATAATGATTTAAAAGCTTTAGAATTACTTAATTTAGAAGAGTTAAATGAAAAAAATAAAAAAGAATTTATAAAAATATATAATTCTGCCTTTAATGATATGCCACACGGCTGCACGTTAAGTGAAGAGGAATGTTTAAAGCTTTTAAAAGAAAAAGATAGAAACTTTATAGTTAAAGAAGGAAGAGAGTCTGTTGGCTTTTTAACTTTAGATATAGAAAAAGAAAATGGAAAATTCGATATAGGCTTAGATAGAAATTATAGAAATAGAGGCCTTTCAAAAAAACTACTTGAAACAGCAATAGTTAACTTAAAAATTAGAGGAGTACAAAATATTAGCCTTATAGTGATTGAAAAAAATGAAGTAGCTTTTAAGATTTATAAAAAGCGAGGTTTTAATATTAAAGATGCAATAGGTTATTGGATAGAAAAGCCTCTTCTTATAGATGAAGTTTTAAAAGAGGATATGGCAAAGGAAGCTTGTACTTGGAAATATAGAGGGAAGTACAAAGTTTATAATATGTCTTACAGAGAGGCTTTGATGAAAAAATATTCTATAGGAATAAAAGAAAGTAGAGAAAAAGAATTTATAGGGTATAAATTAAAAGATAATCTTATAGGATACGGTAGAATTAGAGAATATAATAATGAATGTTATATAGGAATAGGAATAAAACCTAGCCTTTGCGGAAAAGGATACGGGAAAATTATAATGAATGATTTAATAACAAAAGCTAAAGAAAGATATAAAGATAAAGAGATTGTAGTTGAAGTTAGAGATTTTAATAAAAGGGCTATTAAATGCTACGAAAAATTAGGATTTAGGATAATTGACGTATATGAAATTATAAGAGGAGAAAGAATAACCTTTTATAAGATGAAATTAATAAATTAATAAATTAATAATTATTAAAATTTGTGATATTTTAGTTTATAACCCTAACTATTTATGTTTATAATAAGAGTTAGGGCTTTTTATCTTTAGGTAAAAAGTATTATGTGTAAAATTAAAATTAAGAGGTATTATAAATGAGTGAAGATAAAAAATTGAAAGAAGAAAGAGGGATTTTAGAAGAAAAAAGAAATCTCATTCAAGAAGAGTTAGATTCAAAAGAGGACTACGTAAAAAAAGTAACGGATAAATATAATGAGTTATCAAAAGCATTAAAAGGAAAATATAATTCAGAAAAAGATACTATAGGGAAAGCTAAAGAACTTGCCATAAAAGATATCGCAAAATATGAAGAGGCTTTTAATACTCCTTATTTTGGAAGAGTAGACTTTAGAGAAAAAAAGACTGTAGAAATAGAAAAAATATATATAGGAAAACACGGTATAAGCAGTACTTCAAACGGAGAAGAGATAGTTGTAGACTGGAGAGCGCCAGTTGCAGACCTTTATTATAGCGGTACAGGGGGCGAGGCTTCATATAAAGCACCAGTTGGAATTATAGATGGAGAATTATCATTAAAGAGAAAGTTTTTATTTGATGAAGAGTATGAACTTAGCAGAGTCTTTGATGAAAGTATAAACGAAATTATGATTAATGGTGGAGAAGGACAAGAGTTAGTAGACGAATTCTTAAAGATTAACCTTGAAGAAAGTAGAGGGAAAAAGCTTAAAGAAGTAGTAGCTACAATCCAAAAAGAACAAAATGATATTATAAGGTGGCCAAGAACTCTTCCTCTTATAGTTCAAGGTTCAGCAGGTTCAGGAAAAACTACGATTGCCCTTCACAGATTAGCTTATTTAATATATAGATATAAAGAAACTATGACAAGTGAGGATATTTTAGTACTTGCACCAAACAAACTATTCTTAGATTATATATCTGAGATTCTTCCAAGTCTTGGTGCGCACGAAGTTAAGCAAAGCACTTTTGAAGAACTTGTAAAAACAAAGGCGAAATTAAAAGGAAAAATATATAACAAAGACGAAAAACTAAACGATATTATGAGTGAAACTGACCCTTTAAAAAGAAAGCTTATAATTAATTCTGCAAAAGTTAGAGGATCTATGTCATTTAAAATAATGCTAGATAGATATATAACACTTTTAGAATCTAGATCTTTAGATATAAAGGATATAGTAATAGAAGGGATAGTATTATTTTCAAGAAAAGAAATAATGCGCCTTTATTTAAAAGATTTAAAAGCTTATCCTATAAATAAAAGAAAAGATGAAATAAAAAGATATCTAAATCTAAAAATAAAAGAAAAAACAGCAGCAGTTATTCAAAAAGTAGATTTAGAGTGGGAAGGGAAAATAAAAGAAATCAAGTTAGAGATTGAAGATAAAGAAGAAAGAAGAAAAGCTTTAGTTAAGTCTTATGATGAGAGAGATAGCTTAAAAGAAGCTGTTAGAAAAAATGCAAAGAGTGCTTTAAATGAGTACTTTAAGGCTTGGAGAGGAATTAATCCAGCGGATATTTACTCAGGATTTTTTGAAGACTCTGACCTTTTTGAAATTGCAACAGATGGTCAAATACCAGAATCTTTAGGTGAGTTTATGAAAAATGACTTTAAAGAAAAAACTGAAAACGGATTGATCGATGAAGATGATTTATCAGCTCTTCTTTATATAAGAGTTCTTTTAGAAGGCATAGATGATAAAGAGAAGTTTAAACACATAGTTGTAGATGAAGCGCAAGATTATAGCCCTTTCCAAGTTTATTTAGTAAATGAACTATCAAAAGGTAACTCGATTACTTTAGTTGGAGATTTAGCTCAAGGAATTTATTTTTATAAGGGTTTAAAAACTTGGGAAGATATAACTGAAAAATTATTTAAAGGTAAATCAACCTTTATAAGTTTAAGTCAAAGCTATAGATCTACAGTTGAAATAATAGATTTTGCAAGAAATTCATTAAAAGCACAAAATTTAGGCCTTAAAGATGCAAAACCAGTTTTAAGGCATGGTGATGTTCCTAAAATAATAAAGGCAAAAAGTGATTTAGAAGTTTCAAAAGAAATAGAAAATATAGTTAGAGAAATTAAATCTAAAGGAAAAAATGTTGTTTCTATTATCACAAAAGATAATGATGAAGGAATAAAACTTGAAAAGATTTTAAAGAAAAATCTTAAAGAATTCACATTCCAAAGAATTAAAGGAAAAGAAAAAGAATCAAAAAGTGATTTAACTATAATTCCATCATTTTTAACTAAAGGGTTAGAATTTGACTGCAGCATAATTTATAATCCTTCAAAGGAATTATATGATAAAACTAGCACTTTAGATCAAAGATTATTATATGTTTCTTTAACTAGAGCACTTCATAGCGAATATATAATAGAAAGAGATTCAATAACTGAATTAATATAAAAACTAATCGGGAAATTAATTAAAAATTTCTATTAATTTCCCGAATTTTGTTTGTAAAAGAAGTAAAATATATT
>NZ_JAMDLQ010000044.1:0-1834 GCF_024705715.1 Clostridium sp. LY3-2 | reverse complement strand
AACCTTTCGAGCGTCTTAAGACGCAATTGCAAGTAACATGCCCTTATAGGGCGATAGAAATACCACCAGCTTAGCTGGTGGATTTTTATTTCATAAAATTATATTATTTATCAGGGTTACACAAAAATAGATAATACAATTTGTAAAAAAATTCTTATATTTACACTAAGAGAAATTTTTATGTAAAAACATTAGTGAAAAAAATTAGTTCGTTGATTTATTTTGTGACAAACTTTTAGAGATTTAAGATATATAATTTATTTTGAAAGGAGGTAATATGGATATTTATATTGATGTATTAATATTGGAAAATTCTATAGTAAATCTTTTCCTTTTAACAATAACTTATAAGATATTAAGGATAGAATATAGTTTTAGAAATTCATTTGTAATCTCTTTTTTGGGATCTTTTTATAGCTTAACTATGATTTTAGATAGTTTGAAAATCTTTAGTATCTTTCCAATTCAATTATTTGTTGCAATTATTATGTGTTATATTCCGATTAAAAATAAAGCATTTACTAAAATAATTAAAGCTACCATAACCTTTTTAGGAGTATCTTTTGTATTAAGTGGTATATGTTTTAAGTTTATGATGGAATCAGGAAGATACACTACATTAGATGGAATATATTTAAGTGATTTCAAGGTTAAATATCTTATTTTATCGATAATAATAATTTATTTAACTTTAGATAGAATTATAACTCTTATTAAAGAGAAAAATATTATGGATAATTTTATTTTTGATTTGAAAATCAATATTGGGGAATCAGAAATAAAAATAAAGAGTTTTTTAGATACTGGTAATGAATTAAGAGAGCCTATTACAAATTTACCTTGCGTTATAATTGAAAAAAACAGTTTTAAATATAATGAGTCAGAAAATGAGGTGTTTTATAAAATCCCTTATAAGGCAATTGGATGTGAGGGTTATCTTAAAGGGATAAAGGTCAAATCAATGCAAATTAGGAAAGGGGATATGCTTAAAGAATTCGAAGGTATTGTTTGTTTATGTGATGAAAAATTAAGTAAAGAAAATGAATTTAATGCACTCTTATCAAGAGGAGTTCTATAGGGGGATTTATGATTAGATTAGACGTTTTATTAAATAAATTATTAGTAAAGTTAGGGTTGTTTAAAAAGAATTTGCACTATGTTGGTGGTAGTGATGCACTCCCACCGCCGTTAACAAAAGATGAAGAAGAAGAATTGATGGAAAAACTTAGAAACGGTGATGAAGAAGTTCGAGCAACTTTAATAGAAAGAAATTTAAGACTAGTAGTTTATATAGCAAGAAAATTTGAAAATACAGGAGTTTATGTTGAAGACTTAATTTCAGTTGGAACTATTGGATTAATTAAATCTGTAAATACATTTAATCCAGAAAAAAAGATTAAGTTAGCAACTTATGCTTCAAGATGTATAGAAAATGAAATATTAATGTATCTTAGAAAAAATAGTAAGATAAAAGCAGAAATATCCTTTTATGAGCCTTTAAATATAGATTGGGATGGAAATGAGTTATTACTATCTGATATATTAGGTACAGAAAATGATACTGTGTATAATCTAATTGAAGATGAGGTTGATAAACAGCTTTTATTTATTGCACTTAAAAATTTAAATGAAAGAGAAAAAGAAATAGTTAAACTTAGATTTGGGTTAAATGGTACAAATGAAAAGACACAAAAAGAAGTAGCAGATATGCTTGGAATTTCTCAATCATATATTTCAAGATTAGAAAAAAAGATAATAAATAGATTGAAAAAGGAAATTAGTAAAATGGTATAGATTGTCTTCAGTATAAAAGTTTAATCTAACGGAAATACTT
>NZ_JAMDLQ010000043.1:0-45374 GCF_024705715.1 Clostridium sp. LY3-2 | reverse complement strand
ATGGTGAAAGTACTTCCGAAGGAGTGAACTAATGTGATTATTAATAAAGTAGAAATTTGCGGAGTAAATACAGCTAAACTTCCAATATTAAAAGAAAAGGAAAAGCGTGAGTTATTAAAACGCATTAAAAATGGAGACAAAGGCGCTAGAGAAACTTTTATAAATGGTAATTTAAGATTGGTTTTAAGTGTTATACAAAGATTCAATAATAGAGGAGAAAATGTTGATGATTTATTTCAAGTTGGCTGTATAGGCCTTATGAAATCTATTGATAATTTTGATTTAGCTCAAAACGTTAAATTTTCAACATATGCAGTTCCTATGATTATTGGTGAAATAAGAAGATATTTGAGAGATAATAATTCAATAAGAGTAAGTAGATCCTTAAGAGATATAGCATATAAGGCATTATTAGTTAGAGATAAATTAATAAAAGATAATAACAAAGAACCAAACATTTCACAAATAGCAAAAGAACTAGAGATACCTAGGGAAGAGGTTGTTTTTGCATTAGATGCAATTCAAGATCCTGTTTCTTTGTTTGAACCTATATACCACGATGGTGGCGATGCTATTTATGTAATGGACCAAATAAGTGATTCAAAAAACACTGATGAATCGTGGCTTGAAAATATATCTATAAAAGAAGCTATGAAAAAACTAAGCGATAGAGAGAAACTTATTTTAAACCTAAGATTTTTCAGAGGAAGAACACAGATGGAAGTTGCTGATGAAATAGGAATTTCGCAAGCACAAGTTTCAAGGTTAGAAAAAACTGCTTTAAAACATATGAAAAAGCATGTTTAAAAGAACTCGTTTGAGTTCTTTTTTTTTATGTGAATTAATATAATATAAGGACGAAATCTAAAGGAGGATTAGTATGGAAGAAAATTTACACTCAATTAACTCAATGAAAAATATGGAGATAATAGATATCAATAATGGAAGGAAAATCGGGTTTATCATTGATATAAAAATCGATTGTGAAAATGATAAAGTGCTATCGCTTGTATTACCTGGAGAAAGTAAAGGCTGGTTTAATAAGTCGGAGGAAATAGAAATTCCTTGGGAAAAAGTTAAGAAAATAGGTGATGATGTTATCTTAGTTTCACTAGATGAGTATAATTTTAATGAAACAGATAGGAATATATATTGATAACATCTAGTCAAGATAAAGAAAAATATGTATAATAACTGTATAGATTAGGAATTTATGTACAGAAAGGATGGGAAATTATGAAGTGCCCTTTTTGTTCTTTTAATGAAAGTAAAGTTGTTGATTCAAGGTCAACAGACGATAACACAACAATCAGAAGAAGAAGAGAATGTCTAAAATGTTCTAAGAGGTATACTACATATGAAAAAATTGAGGATATACCTATATTAGTAATAAAAAAAGATATGACTAGAGAAAATTTTAATAAAGAGAAAATTATTAATGGATTAATTATTGCATGTCAAAAAAGGCCTGTATCTAGAGGTCAAATTGAAAATATCGCAAATGATATTGAAAAAGCTATTTCTAATCAAATGATTGCAGAGGTCCCATCTCAGACTATTGGAGAGATGATTATGGATAGGTTAAAGGAAATAGACGAAGTTTCTTATGTTAGATTTGCTTCAGTTTATAGGCAATTTAAAGATATTAATACTTTCATGGAAGAAATTAATAGATTAATGAAGGAATAGTACATAAAAGACATTTCATAAATTGAAATGTCTTTTATGTTTTAGATAAGTATATTAAGTTAAACTTAGGTAAAAACTTAACTTAAAAATAGCATGAATAAATTATAAATGTTAAAATTATTTATATAGGTGTGGGAGGATATAATGGAAAAGGTAGAAGATTTTTTAGTAATTGATAATTTAGAAAGCAAGGTTGTTTTTTCTACAGCTGAAAAAAATAGAAGTTTTAATAGAAACACTGAAGAAGGAATAAAGGAATTAGAGAGTATTAAAAAAACATTTAACGTAAGTGAAGTATTATTTTTAAAGCAGATTCACTCTGATATAGTTAAAGTGTATAACGGTCAAAAAGATTTTAATGATAATGAAGGTGATGCTATAGTTACAAATAAGAGAAATGTTGTAATTGGAGCATTCACAGCGGATTGTGTACCAGTAATACTTGTAAATGAAGAAAAGTCTGCAATAGCTGCCATTCATAGTGGTTGGAAAGGAACTTTTAATTCTATAACAAGAAAGGCACTTAAGGTTATGGAAAGTGATTTTTCATGTGACCACAGTAAAACTAAAGCATATATTGGACCGCATATTATGGATTGCTGCTATGAGATTTCAGAAGAATTAAAAGAGAAATTTTTAAAAGAAAAAAAAGATGTTTTAAGTTTATTTAAAGGTAGAAATTTAAATATGCAAAATTGTATTTTATATGATTTAAAATGTGAAGGTGTGCTAAGTGAAAATATTATAACTATAAATAAATGTACATATTGTAATGAGGATGTAAAATTACATTCTTATAGAAAATCAAATGGATCTTATGGAAGATTATTTACATTTGTATTTTTAAAATAAGGGGGATATTCATGTCAAAAGATAGAATTTTAATAGTAGATGATGAAGAAAATATTTTAGAACTTTTAAGATTTAATTTAGAAAATTCAGGTTATGATGTTATCTGTGCTTCAAATGGTATTGATGCATTAAAACTAGTTAAAGAAAAAAGGCCAAAATTAGTTTTGTTAGATATAATGCTACCTGGAATGGATGGGCTTGATGTTTGTAAGGAAATAAAAAAAGATAAGGACCTTAAAAATACTTTTATTATAATGTTAACTGCAAAAGGTGAAGAACTTGATAAGATTCTTGGGTTAGAACTAGGTGCAGATGATTATATGACTAAGCCTTTTTCAATCAGAGAATTATTAGCAAGAGTTAAGGCGGTTCTTAGAAGGACAAATGTAGTAGATGTAAAAGAAGAAAATTTCTATGAAAAAGGAAGAATAAAAATAGACTTTGAAAGATACGAAGTATTAATTAATGGAGAGAAAATAGATACTACTTTAAAAGAGTTTGAACTTCTTGAAATGCTTATCAAAAATAGAGGGAAAATTTTAAATAGAGAGATACTTCTTGAGAAAATTTGGGGATACGAATATATAGGAGAAACAAGGACTGTTGATGTCCATATAAGATATTTAAGAAAAAAAATTGAAGAAGATGATAAGGCACCTAAATTCATAGAAACAATCAGAGGTGTTGGTTATAGATTCAACGGGTAGGTTATGAAAAAAAAGATTGTAACATCTGTAGTTATCACAGTCTTATTTGCACTACTTATTATAACTTCTTCATTTATGGCCCTTGTAAGTATCCAAGAAATTAAAAATACCAAAAGCATTTTAAAAAATTATAATGATATTGTTATTCATTCAAATAACTTAACAAAAGACTATTTAAAGACATTTAAGATTAATAATGTTGAGATTTCTTTTACTCTTATCGATAAAAGTGGAAAAGTATTATATGGTGATAAAGGAGATTTTTCTGATAATGAAATAAACGATGCCAGAAATAAGGGGCTTGGATACTCAGAGAGACATAATCCAGAAATCAAGCAAGACATGATATATTGTGCTACATCTTTTGATGATGGAATGGTTTTAAGAAGTGGGGTTCCAATTAAAACAATGGAATTTTTAGTTCATGAAGATATGAAATATTATTTAATCGTTTTAGGAATAGTGTTTTTATTATCGATTGCTTTAGCACTTAAATTAGTAAGGCTTATAGTTGAGCCTGTAAAAAATCTAGAAAATGTTACTTTTAAAATAGCAAATGGAGACCTAAATACAAGAGTTCATATTAATTCTAATGATGAATTAGGATCACTTGGTAAGACGTTTAATAATATGGCAGACCAACTGCAAAGCAAGATTCGTGAAGTTTTAGATAAGCAAAATAGATTAGAATCGATATTAAGAAGTATGCAAAGTGGAGTAATTGCTTTAGATAGAAAAAACAATATAATTACAATGAATCCTTATGCTAAAGATATATTTGGTATAAAAAAGAATATTGTTGGTGAAAATATTTCAAATTATATTGATGATAAAAATTTAAATAAAATAATGTTAAGTGATAACAATGAAGAAAAAGAAATAAAAATTAAAAAACCATATAAAAAAGTATTAAAAATAAAAAAGGATGCTATGATAAATGGTTATGAGCGCATTGGTGATGTTATAGCTATTCAAGATATAACTGAAATGAAAAGACTTGAAAATATGAGAACACAGTTTGTTGCTAATGTTTCTCATGAATTAAAAACACCATTAACATCTATAAAGGGTTTTTCTGAAACATTGCGTTTTGTTGAAGATAAAGAAACTCGAGATAAATTTTTAGACATAATAGATAAAGAGTCAACAAGGTTAACAAGACTTATAGATGATATATTAACTCTTTCAAATCTTGAAAATTGTGAAATAGAAGAACTTGAAGAGTTTTTACCAGATAAAATTATTGAAGATGCTGTAAATATTTTAAAAGATCAAAGTGAAAAGAAAAACATAAAAATTCATTTTGATAGCAGGAATAGACATAGCATTTTAGGGCGAGAAGATAAGTTCTTACAAGTTGCTATTAATTTAATAGAGAACGCTATTAAATATTCAGATGAAGATACTAATATCTATATAAAAAGCTATACAGATTCTAATGAATATATTTTAAAAGTAAAAGATGAAGGTATGGGTATTCCTAAAGAAGATTTACCTAGGATTTTTGAAAGATTTTATAGGGTAGATAAAGCAAGAAAACGAGGGGGAACAGGTCTTGGACTTGCAATTACAAAACATATAATAAAATCTTTTGGAGGAACAATAGAAGTTGATTCAGATTACGGTATAGGCTCAACTTTTACATTTAAGATTAAATATATATAGAATACGAAACTCTAGAGTTTAAACTCTAGAGTTTTTTTGTTAAATAAATTTAACAAAGTTAATTTTATTTAACATACAATATTTTGGAATTAACATTCGCATAATAATTGCTTAACTTTATGGAGATATTATATAAGTGTAAGATAAATAAAAATTAATTGGAGGGAAATTAATGAAAAAAAGAAGTTTAAAACTTATAGTTGGAGTATTATCGATAGCGATGATTGGGGGAATATTTGTAGGTTGTGGAAATGATGCATCTAAAGGAGAAGGAAGTTCTGAAACAATTACAGTAAGTGGTTCATCAGCTTTATTACCATTAATGGAACAATCAGTTGAAAAATATAAAGAAGTAAACCCTAATGCAATTGTTAGTGCTCAGGCTGGTGGTTCTGGTACAGGATTAACACAGGTTTTAGAAGGAACTGTTAATATAGGAAATTCAGATATTTTTGCAGATAAAAAATTATCAAAAGATCAAGCAAGTCAATTAGTAGATCATAAAGTAGTAGCACAAGGGTTTGGGGTAGTAACAAACAAAGAAGCTGGAGTTAAGTCATTAACTAAAGAACAAATACAAAAAATATTTAGTGGTGAAATAAAAAACTGGAAAGAAGTTGGCGGTAAAGATAAAGAGATTTTAGTTATTCATAGACCAGCATCTTCTGGTACTAGAGCCACTTTTACAGATAAAGTATTAGATGGTAAAAAAGAATTAGAAAATGATTCTATAGGAGCAACTCAAGATAGTAATGGAGCTGTTTTAAATGCTATGAAACAAAATGAAGGTGCAGTAAGTTATGTGGCTTTATCATATATGAATACTGAAGAAGCTAAAAACAGCTTGGATTTAGTATCAATAGATAAAGTAGAAGCTACAGCACAAAACATAATAGACGGAAAATACGATTTTTGGTCTTGGGGTCACATGTATACAAAAGGTGAAGCACAAGGGCTAACAAAAGAATTTATAGATTTTGTAGGAAGTGATAAAAATAAAGAGTCAATTGAAAGTTTAGGAATGATACAAGGTAGTTCAATAAAAGAAGATAAGTAAAAGGAATGAGTAATATGAAAAAAAGAAGTTTCAAAGAAAGGTTAATTAATGATTATATAGGAAAAGGACTAAGCAGCGCATGTGGAATCTTTATAATCGTAATAACGCTAGCAATAATATTCTTTATAGGATCTAAAGGAATTCAGACATTTACAAAAGGGAATTACGGGATAGCAGAGTTTTTATTTACAAATAACTGGAATCCTTCGGGATCGCCACAATCATTTGGAGCTCTTTCTTTCATATTAGGTTCCATATTTGTATCAATAGGTGCAGTTTTAATTGCAGCACCTATTGCAATAGCTCTTGGTATATTTGTAAATTTAATTTCAAAGAAATTAGGAGAGAGGTTTATTAAACCAACACTTGAAGTACTAGTTGGAATCCCATCAGTAGTATATGGTTGGGTTGGGGTTTCAGTTTTAGTTCCTCTTATTAAAGATAGTTTTGGTGGGATAGGATTTTCACTACTTGCTGGAATACTGGTTTTATCAATTATGATATTACCTACGATAGCAACACTTTCTATAGATGCGATAAAAGGAATACCAAATGAGCATATAGAAGCATCATATGGACTAGGGGCTACAAGATGGCAAACAATTAAAAATGTAGTAACACCAGGTGCTAAAAGTGGGATACTAACAGGAGTTGTTTTAGGTCTTGCACGTGCTTTTGGTGAGGCTTTAGCAGTACAAATGGTTATAGGAAATGCAATTAAAATACCAGATAGCTTAACTTCATCAGCTGCAACACTAACAAGTATCCTAACTATGGATATGGCAAACACTGTTACAGGAACTGCATGGAATGATGCCCTATGGACTATGGCACTGATACTACTTCTTATGTCATTTATATTTATATTGATTATAAGAAGAATTGATAAAGGAGGAAACTAAAGTGAACGCTAAGAAAATTGATAAAATAGCAACAGCTATATTTTATATAATAAGTGGATTTGTTGTTCTTCTACTTGCACTTTTTTTAGGATTTATATTTTACAAAGGAATCGGCATGATATCACCTAAATTTATTTTTAGTAATCCTAAAATGATAAGTGCAGGTGGAGGAATAGGACCACAAATTTTCAATTCACTATATTTATTAGTTATTTCTTTATTGATTACAGTTCCAATTGGAATTGGTGCAGGTATATACCTTGCAGAATATGCAAAAGAGGGTGTCCTTCTAAGGATAATTAGACTGTCTTTAGAGACTATGTCTTCACTTCCTTCAATTGTTATTGGGATGTTTGGTCTATTAGTATTTGTAAATATGGCTGGGTTTGGCTATTCTATATTAGCTGGTGCATTATCTGTCAGCATATTAAACATTCCGGCAATGACAAGAATAGCTGAAAATGCTATTAGATCTGCAAGTGTAAAGGTAAAGGAAGCGTCTTTAGGATTAGGTGCAAGTAAATGGCAGACTATTGTTAAAGTTACACTTCCAACTGCTATGAATGAAATTCTAACTGGAGTTATTTTGTCAGCTGGTAGAATTTTTGGAGAAGCTGCAGCATTACTTTATACAGCTGGATTAAGTTCAGGAAATTTAAATTTTGGAAATTTAAGCTTAACTGGTGAAACATCAGCATTTTCATTATTTAGACCTGCTGAAACATTAGCAGTTCATATATGGAAGTTGAATTCAGAAGGTGTAGTTCCAGATGCAGCAGCAATTGCAAATGGAACAGCGGCAGTACTTGTAATAATGGTTTTATTATTTAATATAATAGCAAAATATATAGGAAATAGAATGTTAAAGTCATATGGTGGACATTAGGAGGAACTTATGAGTATTATTGAAACTAAAAATTTAAACTTATACTACGGTACAAATAGAGCATTAAAAGATATTAATTTAAAATTTGATAAAAATGAAGTTACAGCTTTGATAGGTCCATCTGGTTGTGGTAAGTCAACTTTTTTAAGAACTATAAATAGAATGAATGATCTTATTCCTATAGTGAAAATAGATGGAGAAGTATGTTTTGAAGGACATAACATATTTGCAGATTACGATGAAATAGCACTAAGAAAGAGAATTGGAATGGTATTTCAAAAACCAAACCCGTTCCCAATGTCAATATACGATAATGTAGCTTATGGTCCTAGAATTCACGGAATTAAGGATAAAAAAACATTAGATCAAATCGTAGAAAAAAGCTTAAAAGGTGCAGCACTTTGGGACGAATGTAAAGATAGACTTAAAAAATCAGCACTAGGATTATCAGGAGGACAACAACAAAGGTTATGCATAGCTAGAACTTTAGCTGTTTCCCCAGAAATAATACTTATGGATGAGCCTACATCAGCACTTGATCCTATATCTACAATGAAAGTAGAAGAGCTTATAGGAGAATTAAAAAAACAATATACAGTAATTATAGTAACTCATAATATGCAACAAGCTGGACGTATTGCAGATAAAACAGCATTTTTCTTAAATGGTGAAGTTATAGAATACGGTAAAACAGAAGATATTTTTTATAAACCTAAGGATAAAAGAACAGAAGATTATATTACAGGAAGATTCGGATAATCGAGGTGAATTTATGACGAGGATAACTCAAAAACAAAAAATAAATTTAATTAATGAAAAATTATCTAATATGGCTACCCTTTTAAAAGAACAATTAGAAATGAGTATGGATGCTCTAGAAAAGAAAGATATAGCTTTAGCAAAGACAGCTATAAAAAAAGATGATGAGATAGACTCTCTTCAAAAGGAGATTGAAGAAGAATGTATTAAATTTATAGCGACTGAACAACCATTAGCAAAAGATTTAAGGCGAGTGTTTACAGCAAGCAAAATAGTTACCGACTTAGAAAGAATGGCTGACCACACGGTTGATATCTGCAAGATAGTCAGATTTTTAGAAAATTATAATAGAACAAACGATTTTAAAGAGTTATGGGATATGAAAGATAAAATAATCCATATGATTGATGTAGCAATGGAAGCTTATTTAAATCGAGATGCAGATAAAGCTTATGAAATATGTAATCTAGATGATGAAGTAGATGAAATCCATAAAAGGTTATTTAAAAAACTGCTTATTGAAATAAAAGAAGAAGACGAAGTTGAATCAGCAACAAGACTTTTATTTGTAAGTAAACATCTTGAGAGAATTGGAGACTATGTTACAAATGTTTGTGAATGGATAATATTCTCTAAAAAAGGGAAATATGTAGATTTAAATGATTAAAAGATAGGGTTACCTATCTTTTTTTCTTCTTAGATAAAGTGTGATTTAATAAATAAATTCAAAGCTTATATAAAACAGTCTAAAATATTTGACTAACAAGGTATATTAATGTAATATAACAAAGAAACACTAGTTTTGTTAAGGGAGTGAGAGACATGAAAAATATAATAAAAGAAGTACTTCCTGAAAGTATTGCAGAAGAAGTTGGAATCGAAGTTGGAGATATTTTACTTTCAATAAATGATACTGTAATAGATGATATTATAGATTATAGATTTTTAGCAGCTGATGAAGAAATAACTCTTCAAGTTCAAAAGGCTAGTGGTGAAATATGGGATATTGAGATTGAGAAAGATTATGGAGAAGAGTTAGGTCTAGAATTTGGCGGCGGTATTATGGATAAGGCAAAAAGTTGCAGTAATAAATGTGTTTTTTGTTTTATAGATCAGTTGCCAAAGGGAATGAGAGAAACTTTATATTTTAAAGATGACGATTCAAGACTTTCATTTTTACAAGGTAATTTTGTAACATTAACAAATATGAAAGAAGAGGATATTGATAGAATAATAAAATATCATATAAGTCCAATTAATATTTCAGTTCATACTACTAATCCGGAATTAAGAGTTAAGATGTTAACTAATAGATTTGCAGGTGAGATTTATGAAAGAATGGAGAGACTTGCAAAAAACGGTATAATGATGCATGCACAAATCGTATGTATACCAGATATGAATGATGGAAAAGAACTTGAAAAAACTATAAATGACTTGTATAAATTATATCCACAGGTTAATAATGTAGCTATAGTTCCTATTGGAATTACAAAATATAGAGAAAATTTACATAAAGTAAAAACTTTCACAAAGGAAACATCAAAAGAAACTATTAATTTAGTAAAGAAACTTCAAGATAAATTCTACAAAGAGGTATCAGAGCCGTTTGTAAGGTTATCTGATGAGTTTTATTTAGTAGCAAATGAAGAAATCCCAGATGCAGATTTTTATAATGGCTACTCTCAAATTGAAGATGGTGTTGGTGTAACTAGATACTTTAGAGAAAGTATTAATTCACAATTGAGTGAATTAGACTTAAGTAAAAAAGGAGAGTATACTGTAGTTACAGGAGACTTAGCTTATAATGAAGTTAAAAGTGCAATGGCATCAATAACTTCAAAAAACAAAAAAATCAAAATCACTGTAGAAAAAGTACTTAATAAATACTTTGGTGAGACTATAACAGTTTCAGGACTTCTAACTGGAACTGATATTATAAATCATTTAAAAAACAATATAAAAACTCCATATTTAATTATGCCAGATAACATGTTTAGAAGAGGATATGAATTAGCACCTGAAGAGTATATAATGCTTGATGATGTTACAATTCCAATGATAGAAGAGGCGTTAGGTGTTAAAGTAATACCTTGTGATTATAGTGGGGATGGTTTTATAGAATTATTAAATTCATATAACGAGGAGGAATAGAAAATGGCAAAACCGATAGTTGCTATGGTTGGTAGACCAAATGTTGGTAAATCAACTTTGTTTAATAGATTAGCCGGAAAAAGAATATCTATCGTTGAAGATACTCCAGGAGTAACAAGAGATAGAGTATATGCTGAGGCTGAGTGGTTAAATCATAACTTTACAATGATTGATACAGGTGGTATTGAACCTGAAAGAGGAGATATAATCCTTAAACAAATGAGAAGACAAGCAAATATCGCAATAGAAACAGCAGATGTTATTGTTTTTATTGTTGATGGTAAAGAAGGTTTAACAGCAGCTGATAATGAAGTTGCTACAATGCTTAGAAAAAGTAAAAAACCAGTTGTACTAGTTGTTAATAAAGTCGATTCATTAAAAGAAGAAGATAATGCTTGGGAATTTTATAACCTAGGAATGGGTGAACCTGTTACAATATCAGCATCACAAGGTTTAGGTCTTGGAGATATGCTAGATAGAATAGTTGAAAACTTTGACCCACACGCAAGCGATGAGGAAGAAGATGAATATATCAGAATAGCTATGATTGGTAAACCAAACGTAGGTAAATCATCACTAATAAATAAATTATTAGGAGAAGATAGAGTAATAGTATCTAACGTTCCAGGAACAACAAGAGATGCAATAGACTCATATCTTGAAACTGATGAAGGTAAGTTCATACTAGTAGATACTGCTGGTATTAGAAGAAAGAGTAAAGTTAAAGAAGAAATTGAAAGATATAGTGTTATAAGGACATATACAGCAGTAGAAAGAGCTGATGTTTGTATATTAATGGTTGATGCACAAGAGGGAATAACAGAACAAGACGAAAAAATAATAGGATATGCTCATGAATTAAACAAAGCTATTATGGTAGTAGTTAATAAATGGGATCTTATAGAAAAAGATGATAAAACTCTTGATAACTATAAAAAAGATATGCAAAGTAAGCTTAAATTCTTAAAATACGCACCATATCTATTTATTTCAGCATTAACTGGTCAAAGAGTACATAAGGTACTACAAATGGCTAGAATGTGCTATGATAACTATTCAAAGAGGATATCAACAGGTATACTTAATGATGTAATAAGTAGGGCTGTTTTAATGAAAGAGCCACCTGTTGTAAGTTTAAAGAGATTAAAAATTTACTATGCGTCACAAGTTGCTACAAAACCACCAAAATTCATTTTCTTTGTAAATGATTCTAACGCTAGACATTTCTCATATGAGAGATATTTAGAAAACCAAATAAGAGAAAGTTTTGATTTCGAAGGTACTGGGTTACAAATCGAGTACAGAGAAAGGAAAATGTAAAAATGAGTAAGGTAGCATTTATCGGTGGAGGTAGTTTTGGTACAGCACTTGCGATTCAGTTAGGAAAAAAAAATAACGATGTAAGGATATTTGATAGGGATAAATCAGTTTGTGACGATATAAATAAAAATCATAAAAATGATAAATATTTAAAAGATATCGAAATTCCTAAAAATGTTATTGCATTTAATAGTGCTGAAGAAGCTCTAAAAGATGCACAATATGTTGTTTTAGCAATACCATCTCATGTAATTAGAGATGTTTTGAGAAATATAAAAGACTTAATTGATGAAAAAGCAATAGTAATATCAATAGCTAAAGGAATTGAAGCTGGATCTAACAAAAGATTATCAGAGGTAATATCAGAAGAGGTGAAAAATCCTGTAGTAATACTGTCAGGACCAAGCCACGCTGAAGAGGTTGCAATTGAGATTCCGACTACATTAGTATCTACATCAACAGATATGAGATACGCAGAGACAGTTCAAGAGCTATTTATGACCCCAAGCCTTAGAATATACACAAATGATGATATTATTGGTGTAGAGATAGGTGGAGCCGTTAAAAATATAATTGCACTGGCTGCAGGTGTTGCAGATGGTGTTGGTTATGGAGATAACTCTAAAGCAGCACTTATGACTAGAGGGATGAAAGAAATCTCAAGAGTAGGAGTTGCATTAGGAGGTAAAGCGGAAACTTTTTATGGTCTTACAGGAATGGGTGATTTAATAGTTACATGTACATCAATGCATTCAAGAAACAGAAGAGCGGGAATTTTAGTTGGAAAAGGTTTAAAACTTGATGAAGCGCTTAATGAAGTAGGAATGATTGTTGAGGGGGTAAAAGCCTGCAAAGCATTTAATGAACTTAATAAAAAAATTAATGTAAGCATGCCGATTACAGAAGGGCTATACGAAGTTCTTTTTAATAATAAGAAACCTGATGAAGTTGTTACTGAACTTATGCTTAGAGAAAAGAAAAACGAAATACATTAAAATAAAAGCGTATCAGAGAAAAATCTGATACGCTTATTTCATATCTGAAAGTCGTGAATTGTAATATTTATAATATGATGATATATGAGATTTAACAAAAGAAAAGTACATTGAACTTCCAATGCGTAAAGAGTTAGGAAGTGAATTTTCAGTAAGGTTTGTACCTATAATTACTATCTTTTTTAATGATAAGGAACTTTTTATATATTTTCCTATAAGTTTTGGTTTAATAGAATTATACGGGAAAATAATTAAAATATCGTTTTCAAAAGTGTTATTATTTTTAAATAAATCTTTATTCAGTATATTAAAAGATAATGAATTGTTAAGTACAGAGTATTTAGTATTTTCTTTTATGTGATTTTTAAAGTTTGGAAAAGCTATGTTGAAATTAGCAATTTCATCCGAAAGAATTGTTATATTAAGATTTTTATTTGCATAATCTTTTGACAATAACTTAAAAATTATTTTAAAGATAGATTCTGTTTCTTTAAAGCTAGAAATATTAATTAAATAAAATAGTGACGAAGTATTTAAGAAATTTGTAGTTTCTTTTAAAAATTCAACCTTTGACTCCATATCATGAACCTCCTAAATGGTGTTAAATAAATTTTACCATATATTAATAAAATATGCTATTTATAGAAAAATATTTAAAGTTTAATTGGTAATTATTTTATAAATATTGAATATATATATATTGTTATAAAATAGTTAGGAGGAAACAAGGTGGATAACTTTAAAATTTATAAAGACATATCTGAGAGGACACAAGGAGATATTTATGTTGGGGTTGTAGGACCAGTTAGAACTGGGAAGTCAACTTTTATAAAAAGATTTATGGATATAATGGTAATACCTAAAATTGATAATTCTTTTAAAAAGGAAAGGGCAAAAGATGAATTGCCACAAAGTGGGTCTGGGAAAATGATTCATACTACAGAGCCGAAATTTGTACCAAATGAAGCCGTTGAAATAAATCTAGATGAGGAATTAAGATTTAAGGTAAGAATGGTTGACTGTGTTGGTTACATTGTTAAGGAGGCACTTGGATACTTAGATGGAGAAACTGCAAAAATGGTTAATACACCATGGTACGACTATGAAATACCTTTTGAAGATGCAGCAGAAATTGGAACTAGAAAAGTAATTACTGACCACTCTACTATAGGACTTGTAATAACAACAGATGGAAGTATTACAGGGTTAGACAGGGAAGATTATTTAGAGGCAGAGGAAAGAGTTATAAATGAACTTCAATCTATAAATAAACCTTTTGTAGTTGTTTTAAATAGTTCAAGTCCAAAATCTGCAGAAACTAAAAACATAAAAGATGAAATGGAAAAGAAATATAATGTATCTGTTAAGCCTATGGATATTTCGAATATGAATGAAGATGACATTGAATCTTTATTTAAACAAGTACTTAAAGAGTTTCCTATTAAAGAAGTAAATATTAATATGCCTGAGTGGCTAGAAAAATTAGAGGCAGATCATTGGTTAAAAAAGGATTTCTTCAACATAATTAAAGGAATGAGCAAAAACATATCAAAAATTAGAGATGTCAAAAACGTAATTGATGGTTTGTTTGACGAAGAAAATTTAGGTGATATTTCTATTAAAGATATAGACTTAGGTATAGGTACTGCAGATATTCTTATGAAGCCAAAGGAAGATATTTTCTATAAAATATTAAGTGAAATATGTGAATTAGATGTATCATCTGAAAATGATCTATTATCAATAATAAAAGAATTAAACCACGACAAAAAAGAGTATGATAAAGTAAAGGATGCATTAAAAGATGTTACTGAAACAGGGTATGGATTAGTTGCACCTCAGATTCAAGAAATGAAATTCGAAGAGCCTGAAATCGTAAAACATGGTAGTCAATATGGAGTAAAACTAAAGGCTAGCGCACCGTCATTACATTTTATAAAAGCTAATATTCAAACAGAGATAAGTCCTATAATGGGTTCTGAAAAAGAATCAGAAGATTTAGTTAAATCGTTATTAGAGCAATTTGAAAATGATCCTGCTATGCTTTGGCAAAGTAATATGTTTGGTAAATCTTTAGAAGTTTTAGTAAAAGAGGGTCTACAAAATAAATTATATAAAATGCCAGAAGATGTTCAAGTTAAAATTCAAAAAACATTACAAAAAATTATTAATGAAGGTAGTGGCGGATTAATTTGCATAATCTTATAGATATAAAAAAGTTACAGTTTTTGCTGTAACTTTTTTTATTTGTGTTTAAAAAGTAAAAATATGGTAATTATTATAAAAGGAGGTGATGATTTGAGTAAAGTCAATTTATTAGACTTAGATATAATAAGTAAATTACCAAAAAACAAAATCAAAGACATTAAATTATATCCTGTATTTATAGATAAAGATACATTAGCTTGTGTGGGTAGTTTGAACTCAGAGGATTTAAGTTACTTAAAATTTCTTTATAATAAAGAAATAATTTTAAAAGAATGTTGCTTTAGTGATTTAAATAAGATAAGAGATAGTATTTTATTAAATGAAACAGTTGAAAAAATTGAAGAATTAATAATTGAAAAAGCAATAAACCTACAGTCTAGTGATATACATTTTGAGCCTTTTCAAGATAGTATAAAAGTTCGATTTAGAATTAATGGTGATTTGATTACATTCTTCAAGATAAGAAAAGATAAGTACAAGGAAATGTTATCTAGAATAAAAATAACAGGAAATATGGATATGACAGAAAAGAGATTACCTCAAGATGGAAAACTTAAATTTGATTTTAATAATAAAACCTATAGTATTAGAGTTTCTACATTGCCTTTAGTTTATGGAGAAAAAATAGTACTTAGAGTATTGTACAAAAATCATAATTATACTATTGAAGGATTAAATTTAGAAGAAAGTCAAAGAGATAATTTAACTAAAATAATAAACTCTAAAAGAGGAATAGTATTAATTAATGGACCTACAGGAAGTGGAAAATCATCAACTTTATATACAATATTAGAATCAATAAAAGATACAAACACGAATATAACTACTATCGAAGATCCTGTTGAAGTATTAATTGAAAATATCAACCAGATTTCTTTAGACAGAAAGGCTGGACTCGATTTTTCGAATGGGTTAAGGAGTATATTAAGGCAAGACCCAGACATTCTTATGGTTGGTGAAATAAGAGATGAGGAAACAGCGAAAATAGCTGTTAGAGCTGCTATTACAGGGCATAAAGTATATACTACAATTCATACAAAGTCATCGAAAGAAGTTTATTATAGACTTGAAGAGATGGGAGTAGAAAAATATTTAATCAAGGATGCAATTATTGGATTGGTTTCTCAAAGGCTAATAAAAGTATTATGTAATAATTGTAAGGTTAAAGAAAAAGTTTTGTTTCAAAATCAAGAATTGGAAGTTTCTAATTCAAAGGGATGTTTAAAGTGCAATTTTACAGGAAGTTCAGGACGAAAGTTAATTTCGGCTGTACATTATATAGATTATTTCATGACTGAAGAAAAACTGAATAATTTAAGTAATAAACAAATGTTAGATATGGTTTTATCATTACTTAAAAAAGGAGAAATATCTTTAGATGTTTATGAAGATTTTATAAAAGGAGAATATATTATATGAAGTTTTTATCAAAAAAGGATTCTTCAAAAGAAATTAACATTATAGCCTCAAACTTAGCTATGCTTTATGGCGAAGGTATGAGCATAACATCATCAATATACATTTTGAAAGATTTCCCATTATCAAAACGTTATAAAAAGAGTTTAAATTCTATATATGGATACATTTTAGATGGAAGTAGTCTATATGATGCATTTTCTAAATTTAGAGAATTATATCCTAAATTCTTTACAGAGATGGTGAAATCCGGGGAGGAGACAGGCAACCTATCTAAGATATTATTTGAAGTTGGTGATTACTATTGGGAGATGGATAGGCTGAAAAAAGACGTAATAGGAGCGTGTATTTATCCATTATTTCTGATGATTACCATGTTTATTATAATAAATATTTTTGTATTTCTAGTAATACCAAACTTTTCTGATATGTTAAATAATAATCAAAGTATTCCAAGTCATACAAAGCTTATTTTAGATGCATCTTTATATTTAAAAGAAAATTTTATGAAAGTAATAGTTTTAATAGTTTTATGGGGAGTAGTTATTCCAATGATATTTTTAAGAGAACATATTATAAAATATATAAGTAAAACTATAAGCAAAAATAAGTTTGTAAAATCAATAATAGAATATAAATTAATTATAACCTTAAATATGATCCTTTCAAGTGGGATAAATTTATCTAAAGGCTTGATGCTTTGTACAAATAGCAATAATGATAGAAGTCTTAATTTACTAAATACTTATATTACAAAAGGTGTAAGTCTTAGTGAGGCTGCAGTTCATTGCAAGGAGTTAAGTGAATATTCTCTAGCTATGATAAAAATAGGAGAAAGCAGCGGAACTTTAGAAAAAAGCTTAAAAAAGACTACTAAAATACTGAAAGACAGAAATGCTGTATCTATAGATAAGCTAGGAAAATTAATACAACCTATAGCAATAATCCTAATGGCAATACTTGTTTTATTATTCTTAGTATCATTTATTTTACCGCTATTTGATAGTATGTATAACGTGGGGTGATTGGAATGAAAAATAAAGGATTTACTTTAATAGAACTTATAGCAGTTTTAGCGATAATGTTAATTTTATCATCTATTGGATCGCTGACATTTAAAGGGCTAAATAATATAAAAAATGATAATGCTAACGAACAATTTATATCAGAACTTAGAATGCTTATATCAACTGGTAAAAAGATTTCTGTCTCAGAGAGTATGAACACAAATATAATAATTGACGAAAATGCAAAAAAGATAAAGTTATCTATAAGTAGCAAAGTTAAAGATAGCATAAAAATACCAAGTAATTTGAGATTTAACAGTATAAAAAGGGATATCTTGATTAAAAGTGATGGGAGAATTGAGCCATTTACTTGGATGTTTAAAGATGGGGATAAAGAATATTCTATATCAAGGCCTGTGGAAGGAGATTATATCAATGTTAAAAAACCATAAATCTAGAGGGTTTACGCTAATCGAGGTAATTGTAGCTTGTTCTATTTTAGTTTTAACCTCTTCATTTTTAATTAAAGTTGTTTCAACAGATTACAATCATATAAAGTTTCAAAATATTTTAGAAGAAGAAAAGAAGAATATCGAAATAATTAAAAATGAAATTAAATATAATATTAGCTTATGTGATTTATCTAGTTTAATAAATACAAAGGGAGAATTGTTTATAAATTTAGACCATTTTAGCGAAAATATTCTTACAAAGAAATTAGAAGATTTAATTACAAATGAAGATAAACTAAAAAGACAGTTTAAAGTTAAGGCAAATGAAGAAAGTGATACTAGTATAAATATCTCACTTGAGATAATAGAAAAAGGAGATATTGCTTATAAAGATGATTTTAAAAAAGAATTTTGGATGGAAAAAGTGTAGAGGATTTACTTTGATAGAATTAATAATTTCTATATCAATGATATCTATAGTTTTGTTCATTTCAACTACGTTATACTTAGATTCACTTAAGCATAATAAATATATTCAAAGTTTAAGTTTGAATGAATGCAAGGTGAATGATATAAGTGTAGACATTAAAAACAGATTAAATAGTGAAATTATTGATTCCCATGAAGTATATAGAAAACAGATAATAAGTAGAATTAAAAAAACAACTTCATACGATGATTTTTTTGTTTTAATTATTAAAAATAATAATTTAGTGCAGGAAAAATATACTTTTAAAAATGGGTACCAATACCTAATTGGAGAAATTGTTATTGCAAAAGATGTTAAAGATATAACATTTTATAATAAGGGAAAACTTATATATGCAAAGGTGAATATAAAAGGAGTTGAAGAAATTATATGGTTATAAAAAGAAAAGGTATAGTATTAATCAATTCAATATTGATTTTATTTATTATAATAACCATTGCGTTTTCAACTAGTGTTCTAATAATTCGAAGAGGGAAGATTATGACTGAAAACATAAGTAAAGGGACATTATATTATGAAAATATAGAATTACAAGATGCGATAACAGTTGTAAATAAAGAACTTGTAAAGTTAGATAAAGAGAACGTACTTAAAGATGGATTTGAATTGAAAATTTCTGATTCTAAACTTGTTTATGTTAAAAAAGAAAATAATTTTAGGTTAGATTATAAAGATAAATATTACTATACTTCAAGAAACTTAAGATACATAAATGGGGAGGTATGTTCTTGTAATATAGAAAATTGCAAATTCAAAAAGGGTGATAGTGTAATACTTTTACCGTCT
Source organism: Clostridium sp. LY3-2 (assembly GCF_024705715.1). Taxonomy (NCBI): domain Bacteria; kingdom Bacillati; phylum Bacillota; class Clostridia; order Eubacteriales; family Clostridiaceae; genus Clostridium; species Clostridium sp. LY3-2. The sequence goes on along the minus strand of NZ_JAMDLQ010000043.1, from coordinate 26,029 downwards.
GTGGAGGTGAAATATGAAAAAATTAATAATTGATGAAAACAATTCATATAAAAATCTAGACTATCTAGACTTAAAGATAAAAGAAATAAAAACTATCATTTTAAATTACTCAGAACTAATAATTTTTAAAATAAGTAAAACTAAGAGAGACGAAATTGAACAATATATAGAAAGAGAAATAATATCTAAATATGAAAATATACTTTTGCATTATGAAATTAATAAAAGAAGTAAAGAAACTTACATTTATATGTATAAAGAATGTGAGCTTTTAAATGATATATTAACTAAAAAAAGTGTAAAAGTAATACCTATAGAACTTTATATTTCAAAATGTATTAAGCATAAAGTTAATACAAAAATAAAAATTTCAAATAAAACATCTATATTAGAATTTAGTAGCAAGTACTTAAGTGGTGTTAATTATAAATTTGATAATGAAGATGTTAACAAAGGCTATGTATTTGACACGGAAGATTTAAAACTTAAGGAGAGTTAGATGGATAAATATAAAAATTTTACTTCTTATAAGAATAGAGAAAATTTATTAAAACAATCTGAAAAAACTATATCAACCTATATAAAAATTTTCATTTTAATAAATATAATACTTTTATCATTTAATATATCAAGTAAGAATGAAAATAATACAGTAGAAACGATAAATAAAGAAAGTATAAAAGAAGAAGCTATTTCCAAAAATAACGAAATATCAGAAATTTTAAAGTTTATAGATAATCACGGAAGTCAATCAGAAATAAAAGATGGAGCTGGGAAGATTAAAATAAATACATTAGATTCATTAAAAGAACTATCTAAAGTTAAAAGTTATAATATAGTAAAAGTTGAGGGAGATGGGTATGAAGTTACATTTGAATAAAATAAATGTTATATTATTTTTTTTAATGAGTTTATCAATATTTCAGGTGCTTATCTATATAAATGAAGATTCTAAAGAAAAAAATGTTGAAACCAAAAAAGTTATAGAAAAGCATCCAGAATTAGATTTTAATTATACTATAACAGAATTAAAGAAAATTAAAAATTTAGATATAATTGAAATTACCAATAAAGAAAATAAGAAAATTGGAGTAAATATATCAGGCAATTATGAGGAATCAATAGAAAGTATAACATTTCTCGAAAAATACAGAATAACAAATTATATGATCAATTTTGACGGAAAAAATTATGATGTGTTTGCAGAAATATCCTAAGAATAATCAACAAAATAATTAGATATAATAATGAATATAAATGTTTTAAATTTAAATAAGTATTAAATAAAATTATTAAGTAATTGCATTTGTACTTTAGTTTTGATAAAATATCATTGTTATGTCAGAAGAAACCAAAATATGATTATAATTGTTATAAACATATATAGTTGGAATGAATTTATACTTTTGGAGGGATATTTTATGATATCAGCAGGAGATTTAAGAAAAGGTACAACTTTCGAACACGAAGGGCAAGTGTACACAGTAATCGATTTCTTACACGTTAAACCAGGAAAAGGTGCAGCATTCGTAAGAACAAAATTAAGAAACGTTATTTCAGGAGGAGTTACTGAAACAACTTTTAACCCAACTGCTAAGTTCCAAGAAGCAGTTATAGAAAGAAAAGAAATGCAATATCTTTATAATGATGGAGAATTATACTATTTCATGGATCAAGAAACATATGAGCAAATTCCATTAAACTTTGAAAAAGTAGAAGAAGCTATCAAATATTTAAAAGAAAATATGTTTGCAATTATTAAATTCTACAAAGGTGATGCATTCTCAGTAGAAGCTCCAAACTTTGTTGAGTTAACTATAACTCATACTGAACCAGGAGTTAAAGGGAATACTGCAACAAATTCTTTAAAGCCAGCTACAGTTGAAACTGGTGCTGTTATTAACGTACCTATGTTCATAAACGAAGGTGACACTATAAGAGTAGATACTAGAAGTGGCGAATACATGGAAAGAGTTTAATAACGTAAATTGCTAAGTTCAATAGAACTTAGCAATTTTAATATTAAAGGAAGTGTTAAAATGGATAATTTTAAAAATAAGATTTCATCTTTAAGAGTCTCTGTAGAAAACTTAGAAGAGTCTAAGGAAAAGATGATTTTTGATTCACTTTTAGAAATTATAGATGGATTATCACTAAAGGTTGAAGAGTTAACTGTTAATCAAGAAGCTATTCAAGAAAATATTCAATATATGGATGATGATCTATCAGGAATACAAGAAGAATTATTTGAAGAGTTATCATTTGAGGATTTAGATGATATTGAAGATGAATATGTTGAAATTACATGTAATTCTTGCAATAAGCCAATTTTTATTGAGAAATCCGCTATGAGTAAAAATGAAAATATTCCTTGTCCCTATTGTGGGGGAAATATTAAGTAAAAAGCGCAGAATAATCTGTGCTTTTTTTTATTTTACATATTTTTATTATTTATAGTAATAATTCTAAGGTTTTTTAAATATTAATTATAAAGAATAATCTTTAGAGGAGGAAGTGAGTAGATGGATGAGTTTTTTTTAGAAATATTACCAAATGATTTAAGGAAAAAAATTTCAACCTTTAAAAAAGAACACATTCAAGAAATAAGAGTTAGAATAAATAAACCAGTGATAATTATAAAAGAAGGCACAGAATGTATATTAGATAAAGTAATAAGTACAGATGATATTAAATTTATAGTACAGAGAATATCAAATTATTCGTTGTATGCCTATGAAGAAGATATTAAAAAAGGGTTCATAACAATTAAAGGTGGACATAGAATTGGAATTGCAGGGGAATGTGTAATGGATAAAGAAGGGGTAAAGACTATAAAGAACATATCCTCACTAAATATAAGAGTGACAAGAGAGTTTATTGGATCTTCATTGCCGCTTCTTAATTATATTGTAGAGGATAATAAAGTGAAAAATACATTGATAATATCTCCTCCAAAGTGTGGTAAAACTACTATTCTTCGAGATTTATCAAGATTAATTTCAAATGGTAATAGTAGGTTTAAGTTAAGTGGCAAGAAGGTAGTAATAGTTGACGAAAGAAGTGAAATTTGTGGTTCATACCTTGGAGTACCGCAAATGGATGTTGGAATAAGAACAGATGTATTAGATAATTGTCAAAAAACAGAGGGTATGATTATGGCAATCAGATCCCTTTCTCCAGAAGTATTAATTTGTGATGAAATAGGAAGTTTTGAAGATGTTGAAGCACTTAAGATTGCATTTAATTCAGGTGTAAATATTATTGTTTCAATACATGGTAAAAATTACGATGATATTTCAAAAAGAAGTAATATGAGGAGTTTAATTGAAGAAAATATAATTGAAACAATAGTGGTTTTAGGTAATATAGATAGGGTTTCGAATATTATTAATATCTATTCATTAGATAAAAGTGAGGGAGTATATAAATGTTTAAGATAGTTATTTTATGTATTATAACTGCTCTTTCAACATATCTAGGAATAATAATCTCAGATAGATTTAGGAGGAGAGTTATACAGCTAAAAGAAATACAAAAAAGCATTATGCATTTAGAAAATGAGATTTTATTTAACAATACGAATTTACCAGAAGCACTATTTGTGATAGGAAGCAAAGTAAATTCACCGATAAGTGAAATACTCATAAAAGTAGCTGACAAGCTCTTAAAGGGAGTCAGTAATAATGTAAAGGATGCTTTCAAAGAAGAATATTTAAATGAAAAAGAAAAGTTATATTTACTAAAGGATGACTATAGTATTATAGATGATTTCTTGCAAAGTTTAGGGGATACAAATTTAGAAAATCAAGATAAAGTTTTTAGACTTATAAACAAAAGGCTTTCATTGAATATAGTAGAGGCAGAAGAGGAATTAAAAACAAATAGTAAAGTATATAAAAGCTTAGGTTTTTGTATAGGAAGTATGATATCAATATTTTTAATTTAGGAGGCATTATGATTGATATAGGAATAATATTTAAAATTGCAGGTGCTGGAATAATAATGATGGTACTTGACAAAGTTCTTGAAGCTGGTGGGAAAAAAGAAATAGCAACTATAACAAATTTAGTTGGGATAATAGTTATATTAATAATGGTAATTTCGTTAATTGGAGACTTATTTAATTCAATTAAAACAATGTTTATTATGTAGGTGGGTTTATGTTGATTTTAAGAGTTATTTCCATAGCGTTTATAGCTTTATTTATTTTTCTTATCCTAAAGGAAAGAAAAAATGATGTAGCGATATTAGTAGCATTAGCAGCTGGGGTATTAATTTTTACATTAATGCTTGGAGAAATAGGAAGCATAATAAATTTTTTAAAAGAAATTTCAAGTAAGGCTGGAATTGATACAGTCTATATAGGAATTGTTTTAAAAATAATAGCTATTGCATATCTAGCATCCTTTGCAAGTGAAATATGTAAGGATGCAGGAGTTAGTTCAATTGGATCTAAAGTAGAATTTGCAGGAAAAATAATGATACTTGGTTTAGCAATACCAATATTAATGGCTGTTTTAGATTCTATTATTAAAATAATATAGGTGATTTTATGAAAAATAAAAGATTTAGTCTTTTTATTATGTTATGTATTTTATTATGTCAATTTGGGTTCTTTTTAAAGCCAGAAAAAGCTTTTGCGATTGAAAATAATAGTGATACTACAGAAGAATACATTTTAGAAGAAAATTCTGAAAAACTTAAATCTCTCTACGATTATATAAACAAAATAAAAGGGGACAATAAAACCCTTGGAAATATTAATCCAGAGGAATTGATAAATAATTATATGGAAAAAGGTGAAAGTGGAATAGAGTTAAATGACATAATAACACTAATTTTAAATATCTTATTCAAAGAAATAAAAGTCATATTAAAGTTAATGTTATCGGTTTTAACAGTAGCTATATTATGTTCTCTTTTAAAAAATTTACAAGATGCATTTAAAAATGAAAGTATATCTAATATAGCTTTTTTTGCATGTTATTCAATTTTAATAGTTATATTATCAAGAAGTCTTTTGATTTCTATAGGTGTGGCAACAGATGTCATCAAAAATATTTGTGATTTTATGGCAGTTTTACTTCCAGTGCTCGTTTCTATGATAGCTATATCTGGTGGGATTGTACAGGCAGCCACCATGGATCCATTAGTACTTGGAGCAGTAGCTTTAATTCCTAAAATATATAAAGCTGTAATTATTCCATTAATTTTAATTCATTGTGCACTTCAATTTGCAAATAATATTTCAGAAGAGCATAAAATAGATAATTTATGTAAGCTTACAAAACAAACAGTTCTCTTGCTTCAAGGAATAATTATTACATTTTTCATTGGGTTATTAACCATAAGAGGAATAACGGCAGATACTATGGATGCAGTTGCATTAAAAACCACTAAATTTGCAGTAGATAACTTTATTCCTATAGTTGGAAAAGCATTTTCAGATGCAATCACATCTGTTGCGGGATATTCTTTAATAATTAAAAATGCAATTTCTGGACTTGGGTTAACAGTAATATTATTAATTATCCTATATCCTATAATAAAATTAATAACAATGACTTATATATATAAAATATCAGCGGCATTGATAGAACCTATAAGCGATAAGCGAATAACTTCATCTATTTCTGTTGTTGGTGATTCTATGACACTCTTACTTTCGTGTGTAATTTCAGTTAGTTTTATGTTTTTTATACTGCTTGGAATTATTGCACAAGCAAGTAAGTTTGTGGTTGGAGGATAAAATGGATTTACTTAAAAATTTTACTATAACTTTAATTACAATAATAATATTTATTTCTGCAGTTGAACTTATTTTGCCGGATAATAGTTTTAAAAAATATGTAAAGTTTGTTATGGGTTTAATTTTAACGGCTGTAATACTGAATCCTATTATTTCATTTATAGATGGAGGAAGCAGTACTATGACAAGTTCAATTTCAAAATATATATACAAAAGTGAAGTAGAGGCAAATGCCAGGGAAAAGGAGCATTCAAAGGTTAATGAAAAAAGTTTCAATGATAATTTAAATAGAAACATTGAGAGTTTATTAAAAAAAGAATTTGAAGATTATAATTTTGAATGTGAATCTAAATGCAACGTAGATTACGAAACACTTAATTATACAATAGAAAAAATAGATGTTTTTATAGTTAACAAAGGAATAAAGAAAATAAAAAAAGTTGATTTATCTAAAGAAGAAGGAATTTTACGAAATGATGAATATAAATCAGTGAAAAAATTTATCCAAAAAGAACTTGATTTAAAAAGTGGGAAAGTGAATATTTATGAAGGAGAAAGTGAGGGGAAATAGTGGATTTTTCAAAATTAAAAAACGAAATAAAAAGTGTATTTAAGCAAAAAAATTTTACTATGATTTTAGTTGTATCTCTAATATTGATTTTTATATTAATATCAGTAAGTTTTTTTAGTCCTAAAAAACAAGAATTAACATCAAAAAAAGATAAAACTTCAGAAAATGTAATTAATGAAATGAACATTAAAGATCAATATGAAAAAGAACAAAATGAAAAATTAACAAGTATATTAAAAGAAATGCAAGGCGTAGGTGAGGTATCTGTAATGATGACTTTTGAAGGTGGAGAAGAAAAAATTCCAGCTTATAATAGTGATATTCAAAAATCTACAACTGAAGAAACAGATAAGGAGGGAGGAAAAAGAAAAACGAATCAAGAAAATGGTGGGGAAAACATAGTTATGAGTACAGAAAATGGTGAAAATAAACCATTTGTAACTCAAACTATTAAACCAAAGGTTATAAGTGTAATTGTTATAGCTGAGGGTGCTTCAATAAGCAAAATTAAATATAATATTGAAAAAGCCGTTTCAGATTTATATAATATTCCACTTAGTAAAGTTAATGTATATCCAAAATCTAATTAGCATATAAATTAATAAGTAAATGATTGGAGGTTTTAATAAATGAACAGTAAACAATTTGGAATAATATTTACACTATTGGGGTTAATAGTATGTGTGAGTATTTTAGCAATTAAATTAAACAAAGGTGGAATAAATAACCCTGGTGATTTAGCATCTATAGCCCCACAAACAAAGGAAGTTTCATCTAAAGAGAAAGCCCAAGAGGAAAAAGATTTCTTTTATGATTCAAGAAGCGAAAAAGAACAAGGAGATGCAGAGGTTGTAGATAGTTTGAAAGCTGTAGTTGCTGATAAAAATACATCAAAAGACCAAAAGAAAAAGGCACAAGATGAATTAGTTAAAAAAAGTACTCAAACTAATAGTGAAAACAGAATTGAAATTAATGTAAAAAATCAAGGTTTTGAAGATGCTATATGTTATATTGAAGGTGATAGAGCAAAGGTGTTTGTAAAGTCTAATAAAGAACTTGATACTAAAACATCAGTACAAATTCAAGAAATTGTAGAAGACGTTGCAAATATAAGTGATGTATATATAGAAGTGAAAAAATAATTCATTGTAAAGTAAAAATTTATTTGTTATAATATTCATAAGATAAAGAGTTTTGAATTTCAAAACCTAGGAGGTTAGACGTAATGGATAATTTCAATAACGAAAACATCGGTGTTGTAAAAATTTCTGATGAAGTCGTAAGTGTTATAGCTGGTATTGCAGCTGAAGAAATTGAGGGAGTTATAGAATTCCAACATGGAGTTACAAATAACATTTCACAATTACTTAAAGGAAAGAAATCATCAGGTAAGTCAGTTAGAGTTACTTTAGAAGAAGATAGAGCAACTATAGAAATGGAAGTATCTGTTGAGTATGGTGTAAAGATTTTAGAGGTTGTAGCTCAAGTTCAAGAGAATGTTAAAAGAACTGTTGAGGCTATGACGGGGTTAGTAGTAGATGGAGTTGATGTTTTTGTACAAAACATCTACTTACCGAAAGACCACGAAAAAGAATTTAAGGAAAAATAATTTCGCCCTCTGAATTTCAGAGGGTGTTTCCTTGTTAAAAAATTAATTTAGTCAATGCGTAACTTATAGGAGGAAAAAAAGTGAGTAGAAAATTATCAAGAGAAAAAGCAATGGAATTAGCATTTAGTGTGATGTTATCAAAGGAGTCGCCAGAAGAAGCAATAGAAACTTTTGTTGATAATTATGAAGGTAATATAAAAAGTTTAGATTTAGAATATATTAAAAGTACTTTAAATGGGATTGAAGAGAAGAAAGAAGTATTAGATGATTTAATAAAGCAAAATTTACAAAAATGGTCATTAGATAGAATTTCTAAGATAAATCTTGCAATTTTAAGATTAGGTGTTTATGAAATGAAATTTGTTGAAGATGTTCCAGATAAAGTTGCTATAAATGAAGCTTTAGAACTTACAAGAAAATATTCAGATGAGAAATCAGTATCATTTATAAACGGTGTTTTAGATAAGATATTAAAAATGTAAAGTGGGGGATTTAGGTGTATAAAATAATAGATGGAAGAGAAGTTGCAAAAAAAATAAAATTAGATATTAATTCTATCGTAGAAAAAAGAAAAGAAGAAGGAAAAAAACTTCCTAAAATTGCTTCGGTTTTAGTAGGTGATGATGCAGGGTCTATTTATTACATCAATAGTCAAGAGAAAGTTTCAAATTCTGTTGGTGTGTTATTTGAAAAAGTGATTTTAGATAAAAATATATCTGAAGAAGATTTAATTATGAGAATAGAAGAACTAAATAATGATAAGACTATTAGTGGTATAATGCTACAATTACCATTACCTAAAGAGATTAATGAAAAAAAAGTTATTAATACAATATCTCCGTTGAAAGATATAGATTGTTTAACTTATGAATCGATAGGTAAACTTTTTTCAGGAGAAGCATCCTTCCTTCCATGTACACCTAGATCCGTTGTTACACTTGTTGAAAGTTTAGATGTGAATTTAGAAGGCCTTGAAGTTGTTATTTTAGGTAGAAGTAATATTGTTGGAAAACCTGCAATAGAAATGTTTCTAGAAAAAAATGCTACAGTTACAGTATGTCATTCTAAAACTAAGAATTTAGAATCTGTTTGTAAGAGAGCAGATATTTTAGTAGTTGCAATAGGAAAACCTAAATTCATCAACTCTAATTATATAAAGACCGGAGCCATTGTTATTGATGTAGGAACATCAGAGTTTGAAGGGAAAATTACTGGGGATGTTGATTTTGAAAGTGTAAAAGAAAAAACATCTTTTATTACACCTGTTCCAGGTGGGGTAGGAGCATTAACAACAACTTTACTGATTAAAAATTCATGTGAGGCATTAAAAAATTATGAAGATTAAGGTTTTAAGTGTTTTTGAAGTCAATAACTACATAAAAAAAATTTTAGATAATGATTTTATATTAAATAATCTCTCTGTAAAAGGAGAGATTTCTAATCTAAAATATCACTCAAGTGGACATATATATTTTTCTTTAAAAGATGATTATAGTAAAATAAATTGCGTTATGTTTAAAAATGATGCATATAATTTAGATTTTGTTATGAAAGATGGTATGAGTGTAGTAGTAAAGGCTAGAGCTTCTGTATACAACGCTAACGGAAGTATGCAGCTTTATTGTACAGAAATACAAAATAGTGGTCTTGGAGAATTATATATAAAATATCAAGTTCTCAAAGAAAAATTAGAAAAAGAAGGTTTGTTTGATATATGTAATAAGAAGCCTATACCAGATGATGTAAAGAGAATAGGGGTAGTCACAGCAGAAACAGGTGCTGTGATTCATGATATTATTAATGTAACAAAGAGAAGAAATAAGACTATTGATATTGTACTCTTCCCAGCTAAAGTTCAAGGAGAAAGAGCATACTTAAGCTTAATAGATGGATTAAATTATTTTAATAAGAGCAAATCAGTAGATTTAATTATAATAGGCAGAGGTGGAGGCTCTATGGAGGAACTTTGGAATTTTAATGAAGAAGGTCTTGCTAGAGCTATATTTAATTCTAAAATTCCTATCATCTCTGCAGTTGGTCATGAAACAGATTTTACCATATCAGACTTTGTTTCAGACATGAGAGCAGCAACTCCATCCCAAGCTGCTGAGATAGCAGTAAAAGATATTGAAGATTTAAAAGGAAAAGCCCAAAATTTAAAAACTTTGCTAATAAAAAGTATGGATAGTATAATAACTAGTAAGAAGAGTTTGTTAGAGATTTCAACTCATAGATTAAATTTAAACTCACCAGAATATAAAATATCTAATGAAATGATAGAGATTGATAGGTTAAAAGAAAAATTAAACTCAAATATAGAAAATAAATTATTTGCATTTAGGTCAGAACTTCAAATTATGAGTGGTAAATTAGATGGATTAAGCCCTTTAAGAATATTAGACAAAGGCTACTCAGTAATAAAAAAAGAAAATAAAATTATAAGTTCTAGGAAAGAGCTACTAAAAACAGGTGAAATTGAGATAGTTTTAAAAGATGGTTCTGTCATTGGGGAGTTTATATCAAAGGAGTAGGATTGTAATGGCTAAGAAAGTTAGTTATGAAGATATGTATAAAGAATTAAATGAAATAATTGATAATTTAGATAATAATAAATTGTCTCTAGAAAATTCAATGAAAGAATATGAAAAAGGTGTTAAACTTATTAACAAATTAAATAAAACACTAAGTGTATACGAGGGAAAGTTATCGATAGTAAGAGATAATGAAGAAGTGGAGTTAGATGAAAATGGTAAAAATTAATGATTTAAAGCTTGAAATAGATAAATATCTAAAAAACTATTTTAAGAATAAAGAAGGCTTTAATGATATTATATATAAAGCACAGGATTATAGCTTAAATATTGGTGGGAAGCGTGTTAGGCCTATATTGTTGCTACTAGTTTACAATTCTTACATGAATGAATATGAAAATGCAATGAAAATGGCATCAGCTGTAGAAATGATTCATACTTATTCGTTAATTCATGATGATTTGCCTTGTATGGATGATGATGATTTAAGGAGAGGAAAACCTACAAATCATAAAATTTATGGTGAAAATATAGCTGTTTTAGCAGGTGATGCACTATTAAATGAAGCCATGGTAAATATGTTTGAATCAGCAATTGAACACGGAAAAGATCATTTAGTTGCTGGAATTATAATATCTAAAGCAGCCGGGGCTGATGGAATGATAGGTGGTCAAATTGTAGATATAATAAGTGAAGGAAAAGTTATCCCTTTAGAAGAACTTAATTATATGCATATGAAAAAAACAGCGGAACTTATTAGAGCATCCATTGTAGCTGGTGCAGTAATGGGGAAGGCACCTGAAAAGGATTTAAAAAAACTGAGTGATTTTGGATATAAGCTTGGTTTGGCATTTCAAATTAAAGATGATATATTAGATGTAATTGGAAATGAAGAGAAGTTAGGAAAAAAAACTGGTGCTGATTCTGAAAAAGATAAGAGTAATTTTATTACTTTTTATGGATTAGATAAATGCAAAGCTCTTTGTAATAATTTAACTTTAGAATGTTTGGAATTAATCAATTCTATCTCAGTTGATTGTGAGGAATTAAAAGAATTAACAAAGTTATTATTAAATAGAGACTATTAAAGAGGGTTTGGATATATGGAAAAGTTAATAGAAAAAATTAAAACTCCTAATGATGTTAAGAATCTTGGTTTGAATGATTTGGAAAATTTATCTTGTCAAATAAGGGGATTTTTAATAGAATCAATTTCTAAAACAGGAGGCCATTTAGCATCAAATCTTGGAGTTGTTGAACTTACATTAAGTATATTTAATCAATTTGATTTAGAAAAAGATAAGATAGTTTGGGATGTAGGACATCAAACGTATGTTCATAAGATATTGACAGGTAGACTAAATCAGTTTGATAAGTTAAGAATGTATAATGGAATGAGCGGATTTCCCAAAAGGCAAAAGAGTGAATATGATTCTTTTGATACTGGACACAGTAGCACAAGTATATCTGCAGCACTTGGAATGGCGAGAGCTAGGGATATAAAAGGTGAAGATAATGAAATAGTAGCTATAATTGGAGATGGTGCTTTAACAGGTGGAATGGCATTAGAAGCTTTAAATGATGTTGGCTATAATAAAACAAAGATGATTATTGTTATTAATGATAATCAGATGTCTATTTCAGATAATGTAGGAGGTCTTTCATCATATTTAAATAATCTAAGGATGGAACCTAAATACAATAAGCTAAAAGAAGATGTAAATCACAAATTAAATGAATCTAAAGTTGGCAAAAATATTGCAGGAAAACTATCAAAAGTTAAAGATAGTATTAAACAATTAGTTGTTCCTTCAATGCTTTTTGAGGATATGGGACTAAAATATTTAGGTCCTATCGATGGACATAATATTGCAGCTATGAATGAGGTTTTTAGGAAAGCTAAGATGATCAATGGACCTGTTATTATACATACTATAACTAAAAAAGGAAAAGGGTATGATTTAGCTGAGGCTAGTCCTTGTAAATATCATGGAATTTCACCTTTTGATGCAGAAAGCGGTAAAATAATAGGAAAATCTTCAAAAAGTTATTCGAAGGCATTTGGAGATGCGATGATAGAACTTTCAAAGAAAGATAAAGATATTGTTGCTATAACTGCAGCTATGCCTGATGGGACTGGTTTAAACGAATATTCAAGGCTATTCCCTAATAATTTTTTCGATGTAGGAATTGCAGAAGAACATGCAGTAACACTTGCAGCAGGTATGGCATGCGGAGGCTTAAAGCCGGTATTTGCTGTTTATTCAACTTTTTTACAAAGAGGATTTGATCAAATCTTACATGATGTATGCATTCAAAACTTACCAGTTGTATTTGCAATTGATAGAGCTGGTTTAGTTGGTGAAGACGGAGAAACACATCAAGGAATATTTGATTTATCATACCTATCTATAATACCTAATATGACGATAATAGCTCCGAAGTGTTTAGATGAAGTTAAAATACTTTTAGAGTATGCACTACAAAAGAACTCACCGGTTGCTATTAGATATCCTAGAGGTGGAGATGTAATTAAAGGATTAAGACCTTTAACAAAAATAAAAGATGGTAAATGGGAAGTTGTAGAATCAGGCGGAGAGAGTAAAGTTGCAATAATATCTGTAGGAAAGATGACCCAACATTCACTATTAGCTGTAGAACTTTTAAAAGAATTAGGCGTCGACGTTATGGTAATAAATGCAACCTTTGTAAAACCACTTGATGATACTTTATTGAAAAAATTAAGTGACGAAAGTTATAAAATAATAACCATTGAAGATAATATTTTAAGAGGTGGATTTGGATCTAGCGTTTTGGAAAGATTAAACGAGTTTGAGTTTAAAGGGAAATTTAAGGCGTTAGGTTATGAAAAATTTATTGAACAAGGAAATGTTAATATTTTATATAAAGAAGAGTGCCTTGATTCAGAAGGTATTAAAAACGAAGTATTAAAGATGATTTAAAGGAGTTTAAAATGGCTGATAAGAAAGAAAGACTTGATATACTATTAGTAGATAAAGGGATTATAGAGTCAAGAGAAAAAGCTAAAACAAGTATAATGGCAGGACTAGTTTTTATTGATGGACAAAGAGTAGATAAGCCAGGTGCTAAAGTGAATGTCGATTCTGAAATTGAGTTCAAAGGAAAAAAATTAAAGTATGTAAGTAGAGGTGGGCTAAAACTTGAAAAAGCGCTTAAAGAATTTCCATTAACATTAGAAGGTAAAGTTTGTATGGATATTGGTGCGTCAACTGGTGGCTTTACTGATTGCATGCTTCAAAACGGAGCAAAAAAAGTATTTTCAGTAGATGTTGGTTATGGACAATTTGCCTGGAAATTAAGAACTGATGAACGTGTTGTTTGTATGGAAAGAACAAATATAAGATATGTAACCCCAGAGGACATAGGCGAAAAGATTGATTTTGCATCAATAGATGTTTCTTTTATTTCACTAAAAACTATTATGCCAGCAACAATTAATCTACTAAGTGATGTGGGAGAAGTCGTAGCATTAATCAAACCTCAATTTGAAGCGGGAAAAGGTAAAGTTGGTAAAAAAGGTGTAGTTAGAGAGCTAAGTATTCACAAAGAAGTAGTATATGGAATTGTTGATTTTTTATTAGAAAATAATTTGAATATTATAAATCTTAGTTTTTCTCCAATAAAAGGACCAGAAGGGAACATCGAGTACTTAGTTTATTTTAGTAAAGATTTAAATAAAGAAACCAATTTTAAAAGAGAAGATGTTGAAACAATAGTAACTGCATCACATAATGATATCTAAGAGAGGAATTTATGAGGAAAATAGGGGTTGCGGTTAATCCGCACAAAGATAAAGATGGTAATATAACGAATATGGTTGTAACTAAGCTAAAATATTATTTTATTAATTCTGACATAGTAGTTTTAGATGCTTTAAATTTGAATATTGAAAATTTATGCTTAGATTTAGTTGTTACACTAGGTGGAGATGGAACTCTTTTAGGTGTAGCGAGAAATATATCTAAAATTACTAATGCTCCAATACTTGGGATAAATATTGGTAATTTGGGCTTTTTAAGCAGTATAGATATAGATGATATAGATTATGCTTTCGAAAATCTAAAAAATAATAATTATAAAGTTGAAAGTAGAATGATGCTTCAATCAAAGATAGGTAGTTTAGATGATAAATTGACAGCACTTAATGATGTTGTTATTACAAAAGGAACTTTATCTAGAATGGCTAAGTTTAAAATTAACATTGATGGTAAATACTATACAGAATTTAAAGGTGATGGTCTAATTGTCGCAACTCCAACAGGGTCTACAGCTTATTCATTTTCAGCAGGAGGGCCGTTTATCTATCCTAATTTAGATGTAATATTGTTGACACCTATATGCCCTCATCAGAGAAGCATGCAGACAATTGTTTTAAACGGGTGTAGTGAAGTTGAGGTTATTTCCGATTATGATGAATCAGGTGAAGGTGTATATTTATCTGTAGATGGTCAAGAAGTTTACAATGTTGAAAAAATGGATATAATTAAGGTGGAAAGAGCCAAGGAAGAGTTTAAAATTATTCAATTTAATAATTACGATTATTTTCAAGTGTTGAGAAAGAAAATACTAAATAATTAAGAGGGTGGTACATTTGAAATCAAAAAGACATGATAAAATACTAGAAATAATAAAATTAAAAGATATAGAAACTCAAGAAGATTTAGCAGATGCTTTAAGGAATGAAGGATTTGACGTTACGCAAGCTACAGTTTCTAGAGATATAAAAAATTTAAGACTAATAAAAATGCAAGCTGCAAACGGTAAATATAAATATGCAGTACCAACTAATGAATCTAGTAAACTTACAGATAAATTAGAAAACATACTGGCTAATGCAGTTACGCATGTAGAGAATATAGATAAAATGGTTGTAGTTAAAACTTTTACAGGTGGAGCATCAGCTGCTGCAGAGGCAATAGATAGTTTAGGATTTGAAGATATTGCAGGAACAGTTGCAGGTGACAATACTATCTTTATACTTGTAAGAACTACAGAGAGTGCAGAAATTATTGTACAGAGAATTAAAAGTAGAATAAATGGTTAATAGGTGGAAAAAATGTTATTACAGTTATCAATTAAGAATTTTGCGTTAATTGAAGAAATTTCATTTGATTTAGACAAAGGATTTAATATTTTATCAGGTGAGACTGGAGCAGGTAAATCAATATTAATCGATGCTATTGATTATGTCCTTGGAGGAAAATTTTCGAAAGATTTAATTCGTACAGGAGAAGAAAGAACATCCGTAGAAGCAATTTTTCAAATAGATAATTGTCACTTAAAGGATATACTTGATGTTTATGAAATAGAATATGAGGATACACTTATAATAAGAAGAGAGACACTTTTAAGTGGTAAGAGTATCGTTAAAGTTAATGGAAAAGCATTGATAGTTTCTCAGTTGAAAAAAATTGGCGAAAAGCTATTAGATATACATGGTCAACATCAAAACGGTGCACTATTAGATAGGTCAACTCACATAAATTACTTAGATGATTATATCGGTCAAGAAATTAAAGAAATATTAAAAAAATTCAAATTTGAAATGGAGAAATACTCATCTATTAAAGCAGATATTGATAAACTAAAAAAATCTGTCGATAGTGAGAAAATGATTGACTACATAAAGTTTCAACTTGAAGATATTGAGAAAGCAAACCTTAAATTAGGAGAAGAAGAAGATTTAAAATTACAATATGAAATTTTAAATAATTCTGAAAAAATAAATAAATCACTTAATATAAGCTATGATTTATTAAATGGAACTAGTAATTCTGAAAATGTTTTATCAGCTTTATCTAAAATCATAAGTGAATTAAATTCAATAGATGTAAATCATTCAGATATAAAAGAGAAGCGCAACATAATTGAAGAAGCTTTTTATAATATAGAAGAAGCTACTAGAGATATTAGAAGTATTGCTGATAGCATACAATACGATGAGGGATTGTTAGCTGATATAAACGAACGTTTATTTGCGATAAATTCGTATAAAAAGAAGTATGGTGGTTCAGTTGAAGCTGTTCTAAGCACCTATAAAAGTTTGAAAAAACAATATGATGATGTAACTAATTCAGAAGAGATATTAAAGGAACTGAATGAAAAACTTGAAAATACTTTTAAAAAGATGAAAACAATCGGAGATAGATTGACAAAAATCAGATTGAAAAACAAAGGTGAACTAGAAAAGAAAATATTAAATGAACTTGCATACGTTGGATTAGATAAATCACAAATGATAATTGAAGTTGAAAATACAAATAATTTCAACGAAAATGGTTTTGACATTGTAACATTTATGATTTCAACAAATCCAGGAGAACCAGTAAAATCATTAGAGAAAGTTTTATCAGGTGGTGAACTTTCAAGAATAATGCTTGCTTTTAAATGCGTATTTGCTGATAAAGATAGAATACCAACTTTAATTTTTGATGAGATCGATACTGGTATAAGTGGTCAAGTTGGCCAAAGTGTGGGTGAAAAGATGTATCAAGTTTCAATTAATCATCAGGTTCTATGCATCACGCATTTACCTCAGATAGCAATTTTATCTGATAATCATTATTTTGTTTCAAAAAATGTGAAAAATGGTAAAACCTTTACTAGTATTAGATTATTAAATAAAAAAGAAAAAATACTTCAAGTTGCTTCTATGTTAGGTGGAGATAATCCAACTGAAACAACAATTAGCAATGTAGAAGAAATGCTTTCAAAATCTGAATCTAAAAAAAGTCAAATAAAATCAAATATAGGTACATAAAGTATCAAAATAAGGAAAAAATAAAACTATGTTAAAGTGGTTTTATTTTTTTTTATTATTAAAAATTGTCTTTTATAGAAAAGGTTTAAGAGGATATGAAATTCTAGTTGAGGGAAAAGTAAAGATAGAGGCAAAGGAGGAGACAATATGATTAAGAGATATGTTAGTAAGGTTAGTTTAGTTGTAACTTTAATTTTAGTAGTATTAGTGCCATCAATCTTTACAATAAAAGATTTACCAGACAAGATATATATTTCTGACTCGGTTTGTTCAAAGAGTGTTTTTAAAGATTTAAGTCCATTTAATAAAGTTACGTACTCAAAAGACTCCTTAGATATTAAATTTATGGGTCTAATAAATCTAAAATCAGTACAATTAAAAAAATATGAAAATCTAAAAATTATACCTGGAGGAGATAGTGTTGGTGTAAAAATAGCGTCAGATGGTGTATTAGTTGTTGGTTTTTCTAAAATTAATTGTAATGGTAACGAACTTGATAGTACAGCAAAAAAATCTGGTATAGAAGTTGGAGATAGAATTATAGAAGTAGATAATAAAAGTGTAATAAATTGTAATCAATTGTCTCAAAAGATATTAGAATCAAAAAACAAAAGTTTAAATATAAAACTCATAAGAGATGGTGAATTGTTATCTAAAAGAATAGAAATTATTAAAGAAAAATCTGAAAATAAAATCGGGCTTTGGGTAAGGGATTCTACAGCAGGTGTAGGAACAATGACTTTTATTGATAAAAACACTAAAAATTTTGGAGCATTAGGACATCCAATAACTGATTCAGATACAAATAAACTTTTCAATATTAAAGATGGTGATTTATTTGATTCTGCGATAATTAGTTTAAGAAAAGGAGAAAAAGGGAATCCAGGAGAATTGAAAGGTATATTTACTAATGAGAATAATCCTCTGGGAGATATAAAGAAAAACACTTCTAGTGGAATTTTTGGTAACTTAGAAAACAATGAGAAATTTACTAAAAATAAAGAACTCCAAGTGGGGTTTAGGGATGAAGTTAAAGAAGGCAAGGCAAAAATAATAACAACAATAGATGAAAAAGGACCAAAGGAATATGAAATTGAAATCATAAAAAAGTTAGAACAACAGGAAGCTGGACCAAAGAGTATGATAATAAAAATAACAGATGAAAAACTACTAAAAGAAACGGGTGGGATAATTCAGGGTATGAGTGGAAGTCCAATCATACAAAATAATAAAATTATAGGAGCAGTAACCCATGTACTTATAAACAAACCAGATGTAGGTTATGGTATATATATAGAATGGATGCTTCAAGATGCTGGTGTGATTAATTAGGGATTTTATCCCTAATTAATTTTTTTATCACTTAAAAGATAAAAATGGAAAATATTCACACAAAACTATAGACTAAATCACATTTATAGTGTATAATTTACAAATAGTGGAAGATAATTAAATTATCCTATTCATTGGTACAGCATTTAGCAAATAATAATTTATTTATTCCTTAAGAACAAAATAAATAAATTTAAAAGAAGGATTTAAAGTTTCAGTGTCGAATAAATAAAATAGACTTTAAAACCTATTTTAACCTATATTCAAGGATAAATGAATTGATTATATAAATTAAGTGGATAAAGGGGAGAACAAAATGGAAGATTCAAAAATATCAGTACTTATAGCAGATGATAATAAAGAATTTTGTAGTATTCTAAATGATTACTTGTTAAATCAAAAAGACATCGTAGTTACAGGAATAGCACAAGATGGAAGAGAGGCATTAGAATTAATTCAAAGTAAAAAACCAGATTTAGTAGTATTAGATATAATAATGCCTCACTTAGACGGATTAGGGGTTTTAGAAAAATTAAATAGCCTAAATATAGATAAAATGCCTAGAGTTATAATTTTATCAGCAGTTGGACAAGATAAAATAACTCAAAAAGCTATCACGTTGGGTGCAGATTATTATGTAGTAAAACCTTTTGATATGGATATATTTACAAAAAGAATTAGGGAGATGTTCCAAACATCAACAGACTTAAATCAGTCTATAAAAAGAACTTCTCAAGTAAGTGAACTTTTATCAACAAATACTAGTTCGGTAAATGAACCAGTTGATTTAGAAACTGAAATAACAACTATAATCCATGAAATTGGTGTTCCTGCACATATCAAAGGATATATGTACTTAAGAGAAGCAATTACAATGGTTGTAAATGATATGGAGTTATTGTCTGCTGTAACAAAGGAACTATACCCTTCAATAGCTAAAAAATACAATACTACAGCTTCAAGGGTTGAAAGGGCAATAAGGCATGCAATAGAGGTTGCTTGGGGAAGAGGACAAATAGATGCTATAAACAAGCTATTTGGCTACACTATCCATAATGACAAAGGCAAACCTACAAATAGTGAATTTATAGCTATTATAGCTGATAAGCTAAGATTAAAAAATAAGGTATCATAATTATTTCAAATAGACATTATCTATTTTATAGGTAATGTCTATTTTTATATACTTATATAAAAACTACTATACTATTGTATGAAAGTGAAAAGTTATATACAATATAAATAATAGCTATTATGTATATAAAGATAGAATTAATTATATGTTTGCAAAATTATTTATGAATATAAAAAAACAAGGATTAGAACATGAAATTTCTGTTATTGATTAACAGTTAATGTATTAGAAGATTAAAAAAAAGTAAATCAAGATAAGCTTAATAATCCATAGGAAAATGTGAATATCCTTTCGGAGGAGAGTATAGTTATTAGGCTTATTAATTCAATAAATAAATCTAAGTAGAAACATAAGAGGTGTTTTATGAAATACAAAATGATTTCAAAAGAAACTTTGAACAACAATTATATATTTGAAGCTGAAAGGTTTGGAGATAAAATTATAAAGATTTATTCTAAAGTATCAACGAACATGAAACTAAATTGTGAATTATATTTTGATGAGGGTATACCAAGTTTTGTTGTAGAATCTTTTATAGATTTATTTAAACAGATTTCTATAGAATTTATTGATAAAAAAATTATATATTTTGATAAAAATTTTAATACAAATAGAGAAGTAAAATTACTTTCAAGTAAAGTATTTGATGAATATTATCTGTTAAACGATATAGCTGATATCAAAGTATATAGGACTAAAGAAAATGAATTAGAAGAATTAAATTTATTTGGATAAGGTGAGAAAATGAAATTAGTAGAAAAAATTTTAAAAGAGACAATTAAATACGAAGGGAATTTTTTGAAATTTGCTAGTGTTGACGTAGAATTACCAGACGGTAATGTAAGTAATAGGGATATAATAAGACACCCAGGTGCCTCTGCTATAATACCTTTTATTGATGAGGATACTATATTATTAGTTAAACAGTATCGTACTGCTGTTAAAAAGGTATTATTAGAATTGCCAGCAGGAAAACTAGACCTAAATGAAGATCCATTGCAATGTGCTAAAAGAGAATTAGAAGAGGAAACTGGAATGAAATCAAATGATTTTATTTATTTAGGAACAATTGCTACAGGCGCAGGCTTTACAGATGAAGTAATTCATATATATAAGGCAACAAATCTTTATAAAGGAACTAAATCATGTGATGAAGACGAGTTTATAGATATATACAAATATAAACTAAGTGAAGTAAAAAATATGATAAGAGAAGGTAAAATAATAGATTCAAAGACTATAGCAGCATTAATGTATTTATAGTATAAGAAAAATTTAAGTTTTATTTTAGGTTATTTTAATAATTTACAAATATAATTAAAGTGAAGTTATTATTTAGTGAGGATAAAAATATGAAAATTAAAAAGTTAATTATTATTTTAGGAATAAGTACTACTATATTTTTTAGTAGTTTTGTTAATTCTTTTGCAGACCAATTTAATGTTGTAACTTTAGGTGCAAATTTAACTCAGCAACAGAAAGATAGTATGTTAAAGTATTTTAATGCAAAGGATGGTAGTTATCAACTAATAACTGTTAATAATAAGGAAGAAAGAGATGCGTTAAAAGGGATAGCACCTTTATCTGAAATAGGAAATAAGACAATATCATGTTCTTATGTTCAGCCAACATCTTCAGGCTCTGGAATAAATGTTAAGACAGCTAACCTAACTTGGGTAACTGCATCAATGATATCTAACACATTAGTAACAGCTGGAGTTAACGATGCAAATGTAATTGCAGCTGCACCTTTTCAAGTTTCAGGAACAGGCGCGTTAACAGGTATTTTAAAAGGATTCGAAGATTCTACTGGTGAAAAATTAGATAAAAATAAAAAAGAACTTGCAAACCAAGAACTTGTTACTACAGGTAACATAGCGAATGATTCAAAAGTTGGACAAGAAAAAGCAGCTGCAATCGTTAATGATGTTAAGAAGGAAGTAATAAAAGATAAAGCTCAAGATCCAAATAAAGTTGAAAAAATTATAAATAATGTAACAAATAATTATAATATAACTTTACCAGAAGCACAGCAAAAGGAATTAAATGATCTTATGGTAAAAATAGGTAAAGAGGGCTATAATTATGATCAATTAAAAAGTACATTAAATGATATTGGAAATAATATTAAAAATGTTTTAGAACAGTCTGGTCAAGCTATAAAAGATTCGGGATTCTTTCAGAATTTATGGCAGAATATAAAAGATTTCTTTGGTAGTGAGAATAAAGGTAACGGAAATGATAAAGATTTAGGAATAATAAATCAAACAGATAACTCAGCTTTAGGAGATTCAGCTGTTGTTACAGGAAATAACACAGAAATCAAAGATACATCAAATAATACAAAAGACAGTCAAAACAATAACCAATCACAAGCATCAAATGATGAAGGATTCTTTGAGAAAATTGCAAATTGGTTTAAAGGATTGTTTAACTAATTAATAAGATGATATTGAATAATACCATTATAATAATATGTGATTAAAATGTTTCAATTAAGAATATTTTCAATTTTACTTTCATAATATTACATAGAACTATGTTAGGAGGAGAAAGTGAAATGAAAGATATAGCTAAAAAATTGAGAGACATTTTCGAAAATCAAAAAATATATTATTTAATGGTATTATTATTTTTTTGTGTAGGAATAGTAATAGGTGTTTATGCAGTTAAATATATGAATATGCCAGATAGACAAGATATTTCAAGTTATTACTCTAGTTTTGTTAATAGTTTAAGCAATAAGCCTATTAATTA
Source organism: Clostridium sp. LY3-2 (assembly GCF_024705715.1). Classification (NCBI taxonomy): domain Bacteria; kingdom Bacillati; phylum Bacillota; class Clostridia; order Eubacteriales; family Clostridiaceae; genus Clostridium; species Clostridium sp. LY3-2. The sequence continues at coordinate 3,543 of NZ_JAMDLQ010000043.1, read as the reverse complement.
TGGTGTATTATTAATAGAAGTTATTAAAAAAAATGCACTAATAATTATTCCAATAATTATATTAAGTTTTACTTTTTTTGGAGCTCCATTTATTTTAGCGCTTAACTTAATAAAAGGTTTTTCTCTTGGTTATTCATTTACATTCTTATTAACAACATTTAGTGGTAAGGGTATTTATTTAGCATTATCATCAATTATTCCTCAGAATTTAATTTATATTCCATGCTTAATAGCAATAAGTATTGTAGCATTAAATTCTTCTACTGAAAGATTCAGGGATAGGTTTATAACAAAGAAAACTTATAAAAAGTCAAGTAATAACGGGTTAGCAAACATATTAATAATACTATTATGCATATTTATATTAGGAGTAGTAATTGAGACGTATGTTTCACCAAATCTTATGAAGTTTGTATTAACAAGATTTTATGTATAAAAAGTGGATTTCTAATGATAAAAATGAAGGGAATGAAGTGAAATTGTCGAATATATAAATATAGTAATGGTATAGGAGAGAGTAATGTTAGAAATTATTGAGAATTATAAGGAGTATTTACTTAGAAACGATAAAAGTGAAAATACCGTTTATGCATATGTGACAGATGTAAATCTTTTTTCAAAATTCCTTAAAAATAATAGTATGGAATTATATACATCAGATAACGTATCAATAATAGCTTATATTCAATATTTATTAGATAACGGTAAATCAGAAAGGTCTATAAATAGGATTGTTATAAGTTTAAGAAGTTTTTATGGATTTTTGAAGGGTAAATCATTAATTAATGAAATTCCTAAAATAACATATAAAAGCAATAGAGCTAATAAAAAATTACCACAAATACTTACTGTTGAGGAAGTAGATAAGATTATAAAATCTGTCGATAAAAATGGTATAAAAGGTGTTAGGGATAATGCTCTACTTGAACTTATGTATGCAACTGGAATGAAGGTTTCAGAATTAATATCATTAGAGGTTGAGGATATTAATTTAGATTTATCTTTTGTTAAATGCACAGATAATAAACATTATGAGAGACTTATTCCTATAGGTAGAAGTGCAAATAGAGCCTTAGAAGAATATGTTTTAGTAAGAGATGAAGTAGCTGAAACTGGGGAGAGCAAATTATTTGTAAATTTAAATGGAAAAGGATTAACAAGACAAGGAATTTGGAGAATAGTTAAAGAATATTCACACAAAGCAGGAATAAAAAAAGATGTTAATTTAAATACTTTTAGACATTCATTTGCTGTGCATATGCTTCAAAATGGTGCTAATGTTCGTGCAGTACAAAAATTATTAGGAAACCAAGTCTTAACTTATATGGACACGTATTATGAAATAATAAATAGCGATAAAATAAACTTAGTTTATAAAAATGCTCATCCAAGAGCATAGAAGATGTTGTAATGAGGGATATAATATTAGCTTAGAGCGAGAAATCGCTCTTTTTTTTTATTTAATCAAGTTTTAAAATACTAAATATTTTTATTTTTTATGGAAATAATAATTTAGAAAGGAGGAATTTATATGTTTAATAAATTGAAGAAAATAACGAGTTTTGTACTAATCTTAACAATCATGTCACCTTTACTTGCAAAAAATACATTTGCAGTTTCAGAAGATTCAGGAATGAAAGTAGAAGCTAAATCTGCATTATTGATGGAACCTATAAGCGGTAAAATAATCTATGAAAAAAATTCAAATGAAAAATTTGCACCAGCATCTGTTACTAAAATAATGACAATGCTTTTAGCAATGGAGGCTATTGATTCTGGAAAAATAAGTTTAGCAGATAAAATAACTTGTAGTGAAAATGCTAAAAAAATGGGCGGGAGCACTATGCTTCTTGATACTGGTGAAATAAGAAGTGTATCTGATATCTTAAAAGGTATTGCGATAGCATCAGGAAATGATGCTGCAATTGCTATGGGAGAATATTTAGCTGGATCTGAGGAGGCTTTTGTTAAAGCAATGAATCAAAAGGCTAAAGATCTTGGAATGAAAAATACAACTTTTAAAAACTGTACGGGTTTACCAGCAGAAGGGCATCTATCTACTGCATATGATATTGCATTGATGTCCAGAGAACTTCTTAAACATAAAGATATATTAAAATTTACAGGTACATATATGGAAACTATTTCTGAAGGTAGAAAAACACCTATAGAACTTGTAAATCACAACAAGTTGGTTAGATTTTTCAAAGGTTGTGATGGACTTAAAACTGGTTACACTCAAGAAGCTAAATATTGTATATCAGCAACTGCAACTAGAGATGGAGTTAGAATGTTATCAGTTATAATGGGAGCACCTACTTTTAAAATAAGAAATAGAGATGCAGGTATACTTTTAAATCATGGATTTTCAATGTTTGAAGGTAAAAAATTATTGAAAAAGGATCAAGAACTTGGAGAAATAAAAAGTATAAATAAGAAAAATAAAGCATTTATAGCTAAAGTTAAAGAAGATTTAAACGTTGTTATGGAAAAAGGACAAAACGGTGAATTAACAAACAAAATAATATTAGATGAAAGTAAAAATGAATTTTTAGCGGGAGAAGTAGTTGGAAAGTGTGAAGTATACTGTGGTGAAGTTTTAGTAGGGCAAGTAGAAATTTATACAGACCGCGACATTGAAAAACCTAATATATTTGATAAGTTAAAATTTAAAATAACTAATTCATTTAATCGTTAATAAGAAAGGAGTTACTTTGAGTAACTCCTTTCTTATTTAAAATAGTACCAAAGTAGTGTATAATTAGATGAAAATAATTAGAAGGTGGTATAGTATGGAATTACCTAAAATTAAGGTTGCAGATTTCGAAGGGCCATTTGATTTACTACTCCATCTTATCAGAAAGAATAAGATGGATATAAACAATATAAAGTTAAATTTGGTAACTAATCAGTATTTAGAATACTTAGATAAGATGAAAGAACTGGATTTAGAGGTGACATCAGAATTTATAGTTATAGCTGCAACTCTTATCGAAATAAAATCAAAAAGTCTATTACCTAAAATTAAGGATCAAATAATAGAAGATGACGAAGATATTGAAAAGAAATTACTAGAAAAATTGCTTTTATATAAAAAGATTAAATTGTCAACGGAGTATTTCAAGAAGAAAGCAAATGTGAGTGGATTCACTTATTCAAAAAAACCAGAAATTATAGAAGAAAAACAAAACCCAAAAGAGAGTAATAAAGTGCTTGAAAATATTTCGCTTATTGAATTATATAACATTTATAATAAACTAATTGAAAACTATGTTAGTAAACAAAACAAATCAGACTTTTTACAAAAGAGAATTTCAGTAGATAAATACAAAATTGAAGATAAATATGATTATTTATTAAATTTAATTTCTAATAGGGAATTAATTCAATTTACTAAAATTATGGAGGAATGTGATTGTAAACTGGAATGCGTTGTAACTTTTTTAGCTTTGTTAGAATTGATGAAACAAAGAAAAATAGTTGTTTACCAAAAAGAAAATTTCAGTGAAATAATTTTAAAAGGAAGTGAAGTAGAAAATGTCT
>NZ_JAMDLQ010000042.1:0-17079 GCF_024705715.1 Clostridium sp. LY3-2 | reverse complement strand
AAGTATCAAAGAAGAATTTTCTAAAAGGTGCTATTGAGGCAATACTTTTTGTTAGTGGTGAACCAGTAAGACTGAGAGACTTAGCCATAAACTTAGAAACAACGCCTAAATATTTGGAACAAGTAATTGGTGAATTAATGTTGGATTATGAAATCGAAAATAGAGGAATAAAATTAATAAATATTAATAATACATATCAATTAGTTACCAAATCAAATTACAGCGATGTAATACAAAAATTATTAAAGAAAAATAAGAGACAATCTTTAAGTCAAGCTTCGCTAGAAAGTCTTGCAATTATAGCATATAAACAACCGATTACAAGAGTAGATATCGATGAAATAAGAGGCGTTAAATCTGAGAGCGCTATTCAAAAGTTATTAGAAAGAGAAATTATTGCTGAAGTTGGTAGACTAGAAGTTCCAGGAAGACCAATTCTTTACGGGACAACTGACGAATTCTTAAGACAGTTTGGTGTAAGTTGCTTAGACGAGTTACCTAGTTTAGATTTGTATTCTGACTTTGAAATAGATGAAAATATAGAAGAAGAATAAAGAGTTCCGCAAGCGGATCACTTTATTCTTCTTCTATTTCAATTTCTTCAATTTTTTCTGTTATATTTATATCCACCTCTTTTTTTGGAAATAAATCTTTAAATAATTCAATAACTTGTGGAACAGTATCGACAATTCTATCGTAAGTATTATCCTGTTCTACGGGTAAAAGTCTAACTGAATTTTCTCTTACTACCAAAAATGCAACTGGTTTTATAGTTACACCAGCTCCTGAACCACCACCAAAAGGGTAATTGATTTCAAAATCAGATGAAATCCCTGTTTTTGAATCAAATTCTGTACCTCCCGATGCAAATCCAAATGAAACTTTTGATATTGGAATTATATAAGTTCCATCTCGTGTCTCTACAGCCTCTCCAATAATTGTATTTACATCAATCATATCTCTGATGTTTTCCATAGTTGATTTCATTAAATTTTCTATAGGATGTTCTTTATTCATATTGTTCCCCGAAAAGGGACACCTCCTTTGATTTCAAATAAGATAAGATAAATAAAATAGTTATGTGTATAATTTGCACTAAGGAAATATAAATTATACATTCAAATTTAAGTGCAAAGTCCATTTTTTTTTGTAAAAGCGGATTAATTATTAGATTAGATTTTTTATAATCGAAAAAAATTTTTGAAATTTTGAATAAAAAAGCTGCAAAAGTAGAAAATAAACCATAAGAAATTGCAGTTAATGCAGCATCACCTAGGGAATAGTTTATAAATCCCTCTAATTTAACCTTAGGTTTTCTTTTTATTTTATTTATTGATCCTAAAAATTGGTTAAGAAAAACTTTAGATTTGAAAAATTCAAAAATTTTTTTATTTCGATTGGTTTTTTTCTTAGAAGTAGGTTTTTTAAATAAATTTTTATTAAAAACTTTTATTATTTTTTTATTTCTAGTAATAGATACTTTGAATTTAATTGGAATTTTGAAAAAAAGAATAAATAAAATTAAAACAATAAAAATCAATACCATATTTTATCCTCCAAATTAAGTATTGACCTTTTAAAGAAAAATATACTAATATTTTAAGAATATTGGCAAGAATAATAAAACCAATCTAGATACAAACTATATAATGAGAGGTGAAATTATTATGAAAAAGAAAATTTGCTTAATTTCAACACTTTTATCTTTTACAATCATATTCAATAGTACAATTCCAGTTTATGCCAAAGGAGAAGGAAAACTAAGAGTATCCGCGAGGCATGCAATAGCTTATAGTAGAAAAACAGGACAAATTCTTTTTGAACAGAATGCTTATCAAAATGTACCTATAGCAAGCACAACTAAAATACTAACTGCTTTAGTGGCTATCAAAAGCTCAAATCTTAATAAAGAATTTTTAGTAAGTAAAAACGCAGTATCTGTCCGAGGGTCTAAAGTAGGTTATAAAGTTAATGAAAAGATTAAATTAGAGGAGTTACTTCATGGGTTACTTTTCAAATCTGGGAATGATGCGGCAATTATCATAGCAGAAGGAATTTCTGGAAGTGTAGAGGAGTATTGCAAGTTAATGAGTCATTATTCAATAAGTCTAGGCGCTATTGATTCGCACTTTACTACACCACATGGATTAGATGAAAAAGAACATTACTCTAGTGCTTATGATTTAGCATTAATAACTTCTAAGGCTATGGAAAATGATGTATTTAGAAATATAGTAGCAAAAAAGGAGATAAGTAAAAATAATTTTAGTAGGTCATATAATAATATAAATAAGATACTATGGAAAATTCCTCAGGCTAATGGTGTTAAAACTGGTTATACTGGAGGAGCAGGAAAATGCTTAGTAACTTCTGTAAACTGTAATGGAGATGATATTATAATAGTAGTTTTGGACTGCCAAGATAGATGGAATCAAACAGAAAAAATATTTAATTTTGTAAGGGATAACTCTAATTCTAAAGCTATGGATATAAATACATATGTAAATGATAATAATATTGTAAAAGCTTATAAAAATAATATTGAATCAGAAATAAAATTATTAAATAAAGCTCTATAAAAAGGTTATTTGAAAATTAACACATTATTTTAAATACATTTAATTATTCTTGTTAAAATGGTGATAAGAGGTGATTTTATGTATTTTGATGAAGTTTACTTTAGTAACTATGGAATAATAGTGGCGATAGTATTTTATATTATAAGAGTCTATCCTAGTTATATTATGGCTAAAAGAGCAAGATTAAAGCATTCATGGATGATGTGTATTCCTTTTCTAGGTGAACTTGAAATGCTTCACTTAGCCGGTTTTTCATTTTGGTATTTTGTTTTGATGTTTATACCATTTATAAACGTAATTTTTTCGATAATAGTGTTTTATAAGATAATGAAAAACTTTGGATTTGGATTAATTATGACAATTTTAGGAATAATTTTTTCATTTATTGCTTTTATTGCGTTTTGGTATATTGTACTTAGTGATAAAGAATTTGTTGGGAATATACCAGATGAATTCAAAGAATAAAAAGGCAACCAGAGTTGTCTTTTTTTATATATCTTTCAATAAGGGGGAGGAATATGAAATAATTCGAAAATAGAGATGAAAATAAATTAAATTTGGTAATTAGAATAATAAAATTTATTACTACTATATTGCTAGCCTATATTATTTATGAAGTAATTTTCTCAGATTGGCTTTCAAGAAAAATTCATTTCTTGATATATATAATGTTATGGTTGTACCTTGCTTATTTTATACTACCTATGATTACTCGGTTTATAACAAAATTTTATTTACCAGACTATTTTATAGGAAGAACTAAAACTAATGATGGGTTACTAGGAGATCCAATAAATTTAGCCTTTTATGCGAAGGAAGAAGAGATAATTGACGCTTTTCTAGAAAGTGGATGGCACAGAGCAGATGATTTAAACTTTAAATCATCTATAAAAATTGGATTTGCAAGTATATTATCAAGATCATATAAAAATGCACCAGTTAGTTCACTTTATCTGTTTTCTAGAAAGCAAGATTTGGCTTTTGAAAAAGAAATACATGGTAATCCAAGAAAAAGGCATCATATAAGATTATGGAAAACTCCTAAAGATTGGTATCTTCCAGGTGGTATGCAGGCAGATTGGCTTGCTTCAGCTACTTTTGATAGAAACGTAGGGTTATCACTCTTTACAGGACAAATTACACATAAAATAGATCCTAATGTAGATGAAGAAAGAGATTTTGTTATAAAAACTCTTTATGATAATTCAGTAGTTGATAAAGTTGATGAAGTTACACACTTTACAAGTAGTTACCATGGACGAAATGGTGGTGGAGACAGAATTTATACAGATGGATCGTTACCATTTATAACAATAACAGATAAAAAGCATGAATAATTAAATTCATGCTTTTCTTTTATGAGTAAATTTAAAGTAACAATTAGTAGGTAATTTAATAATTTATTAGTATAAATAATTTTGGGAGCAATGTTATGAAAATTACTAAGTGTATTGATTCTGGAAGTGAATATTGTCCATGTAATTTAGCTCTTTGTGGAGAATGTTTATTATGTTCGCAGTTAAAAGGAGAAAAATTTTGTGATTGTTGTAACTGGAATGGGGTATGTATATATCAAGAATTTATATCTAATAATTCCATGCCAAAAGAAGGAAGGAAAACATATAAGTCTAAAATTTTAAAAAAGGTATTTATTGAAAAAAATTTGTTAGAACTTGAATTAGAAATAACACACGGACTTGCAAATTCATTAATTAACCCTGGAAGTTTTATATTTATACTAGACGAAGATAAAAATTTTTATGACATTCCAATTTCGGTAATGGAAACTGATAAAGAAAAAAATACAATTAAAATACTAATTGAGATTAAGGGGATTAAAACAAAAAGAATTTTGAATAGTCTAGATAAGGATGAAATAAAGATAAAAGCACCTTATTGGAACGGAATATTTGGTGTTGATAATATAATGAATTTGAAGGAGTCTAAAGCTATTATTATAGCAAAGGGCATTGGTATAGCACCTATCGTTCAGGTTATAAGAAAACTTAAGCAAAACAATAATGAAATAATTGTTTATGTTGATACTAATGATACAAAATATAACTTTTTAGAAAGTGTTATAGAAAAGTATGATTGTAATTTAAGTAAAATTACTATTATGAATAATGGGAACTTAACTGAAGAAATGAAATATATTCTAAAAGACCAAATAAAAAGTAATATTTCCTTAATTTATACCGCAGGTGCAGATATATTAACAAAATTGACTATTGATTTCGTAGATAAAGAGGCAACTAGAAAAATTAAATTAGCATGTTGTAATAATTTTAAGATGTGCTGCGGAGAGGGTATATGCGGTGCATGTACAATACGATATAAAGGTGGTGTGGTTAGGCGCTACTGTAAAGAACAGGTAGAACCACGAGAACTTTTTGAAGGGAGAAGATATATATGAAAGTAGCAATTATAGGTGGTGGATGGTCAGGAGTAGCTGCAGCTATTTCAGCTAAAAAAGCTGGTGCAGACGTTTATTTATTTGAAAAGACTGATCTTCTTTTAGGACTTGGTAATGTTGGTGGTATAATGAGGAATAATGGTCGTTATACTGCTACAGAGGAGTTAATTGCACTTGGTGCAGGGGATTTGTTTAAGATTACTGATGAATGCTCAAGACATAAAAATATAAGTTTTCCTGGACACGAACACGCTTGGTTATATGATGTAAATGTAATAGAAGGTGTAGTACGCGATTACGTAAACTCATTAGGAATAAATATATTAATCCAAACTAGAGTAAAAGATGTAAATTTTGATGGAAAAAATATTAAAGGGATTTATTACGATGATGATGAGTATTTAGAGTGCGATGTTGTTGTTGAGACAACAGGATCTACAGGACCTATGGGTAATTGTTTAAAATATGGGAATGGATGTTCTATGTGTATATTACGTTGCCCGGCATTTGGGCCAAGGCTAAGTATAAGTGCAAGGTGCAATATCGAAGATATTCAAGGGGAAAGGGAAGAGGATAAATTAGGGGCATTCTCAGGTTCTTGTAAGCTTGCAAAAGAATCATTATCTAAAGAAATACAAGATAAATTAAATAAAGATGGGGTAGTAATTTTAAAAATACCTGCAGAGGATATTAATTATTCAAAACTTGAAACTAAAGTTTGTCAACAATATGCATTAAAGGAATTTGCTGAAAATATAATCCTTTTAGATACAGGACATGCTGTATGAACAAAAAGACAACCTTTTTCAGGTTGCCTTTTTTAGTTAGATCAATCATTATATTCCTCTTGAAACTCTCTTGGAATATCTCCAACAAACCTGCGGTCTGAAAGGACAATAAACCAAAAAGTAATGAAGGCTACGAAAGAAAAGATTACACCTAAGATTGTCATACCTATGCCAAATCCAAAGTTTCTCATTATTCTATAAAATACTATTATCATAAAAATAATATTTACGAATGGTATTAGCATTAATATAAAATACCAATAAGAAAACCCTGCTAGATGTAAGATTTTAAATTCACCTAGGATAGGAATCCACATCATCCAAGGATTTTTTAATCTTGCTCTTTTAGCCATTACATAACTAGGATAAACTCTAACTAAGTAATAAATTAGTCCCACGATAAGACCTAGACCGCCTAAAGCTATACCGCTTGTGGCAGCATAAAGACCATTAAAAAAATCCATACATATCACCTCAGATATAGTTTATCCTGTTTTAAAAAATTTATTATGCATTTAATAAATCAAAAGCTCCAACAAAATTAATTTTAATTTTATCATCTCCAAGCTCATCAGGAGGGAAGTAATAAACTTTATCTATAAGAGTATTAATTAATTGTTTTTGCTCTGAATGTTCTAATTTATCTATATAGCTGCATTTACTAATTAAAGTTTCAACTAGTGAAAATTCTAATTTATTATTTTCATTTTCTAAATTTTCTTTTTTTAATACATTAATATTATTTTCAATTATATTGCATTCTTTTTTTAGTTCTGTAATTTTGTTAAATAAAACATCAGTAATTAAATCGTCATGATCTTTAGATAATTTATCTACTAACACATTAATCTGAGAATTCTTTTCTTCTATTTGCTTATTTAAAGATAATAATTCATTATTATTATCTTTAGAATTTATATTTTTTAAATTTGATAAAAATAAATTTTTATTATAACTAAGGTTTTTTAGTGTTTGAAGTACAGCTTCTTCAACTCTCTCAAGCTTAACATTTTTAACATCACATAATTGCTTTTTAGAAACCTTTTTAAGATAACAATTATAATATAAGTGTCTTTTACCTGTTTTAGGTGAAACATTACCATGTTGAACTATTAATCTTGATTTACAACTACCACAAAAGATTTTGCCAGTTAAAAGTGAATTGTGTGTTTTGCCAAGACGTGGAAAAGTATCTCTATTCTTATCGAACTGATATTGAACTCTAAGCCATAGTTCAGGCTCTAAATAACCAATTACACTACTAACTGCTGCAAACATCTCAGAAGGGCTTTTATTAGCCTTAGTTTGTTTACCATTCTTATGTACTGCTTCTGTTTTATTATAAGTTAGTAGGGAGTGTTCATTATCAATTTCACCATAGACTTTACAGCCTTTAGTTTGAAGATAATCAATAACACTACTATTAGCCTTAACATAGATAGTATTTTGAAGAACTAATTTTAATGTACTCTTTTCAAACAATCTACCTGAAGCAGAACGGATATTATTTTGATGTGTATAAACCTCTAATTTATGAAGGCTTCCAAGTTCTAAATATTTTTCATATAAAAACTTAACAAACTCTAGATCTTCAGTGTTATGGACTAGGGAAGTTTGTTGTCTTTTTTTACCTTCATCATCATAAAAATAAGACTTTTCAGATTTAAATCCTAAAGGAATCTTACCACCTGTCCATTTACCGTTCTTAGCCATTTCAAGCATATTATCCTTAACACGTTCTGCTATAGTTTCTCTTTCAAGCTGGGCAAAAACAGATGCAATATATATCATAGCTCTCCCCATAGGAGAAGAGGTATCAAATTGTTCTTTTATAGATACAAAATCCACCTTATTTTCTTGAAGAGTTTCAAGCACAGAAGAGAAGTCAGAAACATTTCTACTAATCCTATCTAGTCTATAGCAAATAAGAAGATCTATTTTTTTATTTCTAGCATCGTTCATAAGCTTTTTAAACTCAGGTCGGTTTATATTTCCACCACTAAAGCCTTCATCTTCGTAGATAATAAACTCAGCATCTTTATTTATATGAGCTTGTACATGAGCTTTACACATTTCTATTTGGTTTTCTATTGAGTCACCTTTACCAGTGAATTTAGATTTCCTACTATATATTGCAACAATCATAAATTAACTCCTTATTCATAACAGCTAGTACACTATTATTATATTTATCTTCTTTAAGATATATTGATATTAACTTATATTTTATGATTTCTTCTGTCACATTAAAATGGAGTGAGAGTCCATATATAGTATTGATATTTTGTAGTATAGCTCCAAGTATTTCTTTATCATCAATTAAATAATTAGCAGCCCAACGTCTAGCCCTAATCTCTTGACGTGATTTATTTAATTGGTCACTATAAGTAACTGCTTCAGCAGTTAAATCACCAATAGAAGTAAAGTGGTGTCCTAGCTCTTCAGCTAAAACCGATATGTATTTTTTAGTATCAGATAGGATAGATATATTAATGCCTATTGTGGGATTTATACCTGGTACTTTAAAATAAATACCTTTAATGTTTTCTTTAAAACTAATTTCTTCAAGTATTATTTGTTCTTTTTCTATTAATTTGTAAATGTCATTTAAATTTCTCATTTGTTCCTCCTAACAAAGTTATGTAAAAATTATATCACAATACAGGAACGTATGTTCTGGAGGTTAAAGATTTTTAACAATTTTAAAATATAATATTAAAAAAATAAGATGAAGAAAGAAATCTTCATCTTATTCCAATTAAAGTTAAATTAATAAATATATTTTAAACAGCTTGTTCAATATCATATTCTAAAGAATCCCTGTATTGTTCAGCGAGCATTGTAACTGTAAATTCAGCAGATGGATCAATTTTTTCTACTAAATCTTTTAGTGATTCAATATCTGTTCTAAAAAATTCCTTTCTCAAATTAATCTTATTAACTCTTTGTTTATCTAAAATTTTATGTAAATTATGTTCTAAACCAACTGCATCTTCAGAAAAAATAAAACTATGGACATCAAAAGAGAAAGGTACAGATGCATTACTCAATTCATTAATTCTATCCATTGGCTCTAGTCTTCTTGTCATACCTACCTTAAATACATTTTCACCAAAAGAACCTAAATTACTTATTATATAAACATAACCAGCTTTTCCATTTTGTCTACTAATAATTTCATCTTTCTTTTCTTCAACTTTATTTAATTGGTTCTGTAGTTCATAGATTTTGTTTTGAAGTTCTAACAATTTATTTTCATCATCAGATTGTATTATTTGCTCTTGTATCTTACAGATTTCGTTTTTATATTTTTCTTCCTCTTTTTCAACTTGTTTCTGTTGTTTAGCTAAAATTTTTCTTTCTTCGGCTTCTTGTTTCATTTGTTCTCTAATAGCAGCTTGTTCTTCTTTTTCACGTTGTTTTTTTTGATAATATTCATATTCAATATTTATACACTGGATGAATAGGTATTCAATTTCGTTTATAAATTTTGTAATAGTACTTAGCAACTGTTTATTTCCATCATTAGCAATAGATAAGTATTTTTGTGTAATAATTTTTAAATCACTAATTGATTTATCTAACTTATCATATCTAAGATTTGAAAGTATATTTTGGAGCTCTGCTCTTAGTGCTATAACCATTAGTCTATAAATAGTTAAATTGGATTTAGTAGTGTATCTTTTTTCGTATTGCTCTAATACTTTATCGATTGCTTTATTTGTAATATTTAATTCTTTTCTTAAGGATTTGACATCCATGCTATGTAATTTCAAGGTTACCGTAGGAGCTAAGTCATCATATAATTCAATATTACTTGATGATAAACTAATCTCTTGGATGTTATCATTGAATATATCTAATTGGGGATATTCATTAATAATCTTCTGAATAGCTAAATATAATGGTTTTATTTTAGATAATTTTTGGGAATCTCTTAGTATTTTATTTTTAATTTCCATAGACTCATCATGAAGAGAGTTCTTTTGTATCTTTAGTTCATCAATATTTTTATTTAAACTAATAATTTCTTCCTTAGATTTAAGCTTCCTAGTTTCTAAACTAGCCAGATCCTGCAAATCAATTATATTTTTTTGATAACTTTCAATTGACTCCTTTTTCGAAATTACTAATTCTTCAAGTTTTTTTAACTCATCAGTTAAGTTTAAATAATTTAATTCACTTTTAGTTAATTTAAGTTTTTCTAATTCTCTTTTTAAATTGTTATTTTCTTCTTGTAGTATAGCTAATTTTTTCTTGTTAAATAAGTCCATAAAATACTCCTTCTGATGTTAATTTATATATATTTATAGATATATTACCAAATAGCAAAATAAAAAAATAATGGTGTAATTTTACACAATTATTTTTTTTCATACTTACTTTTTACATATTCAATAAAATTTTCTATTTCTTTTTTTGCTTCGTCAGGTAATTCTGAATCTATACCATCATCGTTATGCAATGCAATGGTTACTTGACTACTCTTAATTAAATCCTCTGCAGATTCTTTTATATCAGTTTTTCCAATTAAGTAATCAACAGACACTTTAAAGTATTCAGCAAACTTTTTTAAAATCTCAGTATCTGGAACTCTTCTGTTTTTTTCATACATACCGATTGAACTAGGAGAGATATTTAAAAACTTCGCTAATTGAGCTTGTGTTAAATCTTTATCTCTTCTTAAATTTTTTAATCTATCACCAAACAAAAAACTCACCAACTTTCTTATTATATTTTACACAAATAGTGAATAAAAAGCATTAATACTCACGAAATGTAAAAAAAAACTTGAAAAAACACAATATCTAAAGTATAATTTACTCAAGAATATTTTCACACTGTGTGAAGGAGGCGTGTATGAGTAAATTACAGCTATTTAGAATAAATCAAAAGCTTAATCGCGTTGATATGGCAAAAAAGCTTGGCGTATCAGAGTCGTATTATACTAAAATAGAACTTGGTATAAGAAATCCAAGCTATAATTTTTTAGTTAAATTCAAGTCAAATTTCAATTGTAAAATAGATAATATTTTTTTTGATAAATAAAAACACATTATGTGAATAATAATATTATCCCACGAAAGGAGAAAAATATACATGGCAAAGCAACCAACAAAAGCAGCACAAAACGTGTATTGCAAAGCAAGGAAAGAAGCATCTAAATTTAATTCGAAGTTAGCAAGTAGAGAAGGAGCTTCAGAAATTTTAGGTATTTCAAAGGATTCATTAACTGATTATGAGTTAGATCTTTGTAAAGTTGTTCCTGTAGATAAAGTCGTTAGAATGGCTGATGCATATAATGCACCACACTTACTTAATAATTATTGCTGTAATGAATGTCCGATAGGTAAGAGAATTACTCAACCTATAGATTCAGAAAATATAAATAATCTTTATAAGTTTGCAATTAATGCAACTAATGACTTAGAAAATAGCAAGAATGTACAGAGAACTTTATTAAAGATAGTTGAAGATGGAATTATAGACGAGTCAGAGCAGGAAGAACTAGAAGTTATAATTGCTTTTTTCACAAAATTAGAGCAAAGAGCTGCAGAGCTTAAGATATTAGCTGAAAAATATTCTATTAGATAGTAACAGATTTATTAGTAAATCATAGTTTAAATGAAGGGGGTGATTTAATGGCAGGAAAGCTATTAGTTGAAGTTAATTTCCCAGAAGATATGTCAATTATTGAATCAAAAATGGCAGAAGTTTTAGCAGATATAGTTGTTAAAAAATATGGTCCTGATAAGTGTAAGAGAATAGCTGATGAAATGCAAAAAAGAATACAAAAGGATATGTAGTATTCGAATGATAATAGGCTAAAAAGCCTTTAAAGCATTGAATTAACATAATGAAAGTTAGGTGATTGATATGAAAATAATAACGTTAGAAGAAGCTATGCTTTTAGCAAGCAAAGGATTTTATCTAACTGTGAAAAATGGACATGTTATGTCAGTTTGTTAGGAGTTTGTATGGATAAGAATTTAGAAATAATTATTGATGAAATAGTTAGAAGATATTTTAGTGGAATGAGCTATAAGGAAGCTTATGATTCTGTAATTGAGGATATAAAAAAAGATGGCCAAAGCCACCTAATTTATATCAAGCACCTTAATTATATCATAAATTCCTCAAAGGAGGTAGTTAAATGAAGTTCACTTTTATGGGATTTTCACAATCAAAGGCATTAGAGCTTGGTCTAGATGATAAAGATCTTGCGATATTAAGATACTTTATTGATTTTAAAGATAGTGGCTCTATGACTATAAAAATTATTGATGACAAGCCATATTATTGGCTAAAATACGAAACACTTTTAGCTGAACTACCTATACTTGGTATCAAGTCTAAGGATGTATTAAGAAGAAGATTAAAAACATTAGTAGATGCTGGTGTTTTAGACTTTGAATTAGTGAAAAAGGGAGGAAGTTTTTCATTTTATGGCGTTGGAAAAAGGTATAAAGAGTTAATAGCATCTGATACCCAAAAGCAACCTACTGAAAAGTCGGACCCGTCCTACTCAAAAGTCGGACCCCCTCCTACTGAAAAGTCGGAACAAAATATTAATCTATTAAAAGACCCATCTATTAAAAATATATATAGTGCTTGTGAAGAAATAATTGATTATTTAAATCTAAAAGCTGGTACAAGATATAAACCAAATAGTAAGAGCACTATAAAAAATATAAAGGCAAGACTAGAAACTGGTTTCACAGTAGAAGAATTTAAGATGGTTATTGATAACAAGGTTAAAGATTGGAAAGGTACTTCTTACGAAATGTATTTAAGACCTGCAACACTATTTAGCGAAAGCAAGTTTGAAGGGTATTTAAATCAAAGAAGGATTGAAGAAGTTAAACCAAAGGAAATAAAGCCAAGATCACTAAATGAATTTGAATTTGATGATTAAGAGGAGTTAATGATATGAAGGAATTACCAAACAACATAAAAGCAGAAATTGAGGTATTAGGATCAATACTTTATAACAATAAAAATTTAATCGAGTGTATGGAAAAGTTAAGTGAAAAAGACTTTTACCTAAGAAAACATAAAATTATTTTTAAACATATGAGTAAACTTTTTGCAGAAGGGAAAGAGATTAGCTTAGTAACATTAACTGAAAGCGTAGGAAGAAATAACTTAGAAGATATCGGAGGAGTTTCTTACATAGCAGATCTAATTGAATCAGGAATGAATATTCAACTAGAAACTTATATAAAAATAATTAAGGATAAATCATTTAGAAGAGCTGCAATAACTGAAATGAATAAGTCAGTAATTCAGCTTTATGATGAAAATAATAATGCTAACAAGATTATAGGTCATATGCAAGATAAGTTAATGACTAGCAATCACACAAACAAATCAATTACTAAGGATTCAGATTTACTAGCTAAAACACTTGATGAAATTGAAAAGAGAGCTGCAAATGGTGGAGAGATACCTGGTATAAAAACTGGATTTAATATTTTTGATAGAGCAACAAACGGATTAAAGAAAGGTGAGCTATTTGTAATAGGTGGTAGACCTTCTATGGGTAAAACATTAATTGCATTAAATATGGCAGATGGTATGGCTAAGAATGGCTATAAGGTTGGACTTATTGAAATGGAAATGACAGAGGAAGCGTTAGGAATGAGAAGATTAGCTTATAACAGTAACGTTGAAGTTCAGAAGCTACAAGTTGGGAAGCTAACTGATAACGAATTACATAAAGTTAGCCAAGCGTTCAATGATTTATCAAGTAGAGATAATATGTTTACGGATTGCTCAGACTACCAAAGCATCATAACAATAAAAGCAAAAGCTAAAGCAATGAAACAAAGTACAGGATTAGATGTTTTAATCATAGATCATTTAGGACTTATGGATATCACATCTGGAGATAATAGAGCTTATGCTATAGGAGAAGTTACGAGACAACTTAAGCTTTTATCAAAAGAGCTTGATATAAATATTATTTTATTATGCCAATTATCCAGAAGTGTTGAACAGAGATATGATAAAAGACCAATGCTATCAGATCTAAGAGAGAGTGGAAATATAGAACAGGATGCCGATTTAGTTATGTTTGCTTATAGGGATGCATATTATAATGCAGAAACAGAAGATCAAAACATAATGGAATGGATAATTGCAAAACAAAGAAACGGTAAAACAGGAACGCTTAAATTTGCTTACATAGACAAGCTACAAAAGATTGGAAACATAGATTGGAGGTAGTAAAAATGAATTTATTAAAGAAATACACACCACATGAAATGATGGAAATGACAATTAGTGATATAAAGCGTAGACAAGCTAAAAGAGAAAAGGAAATCAACGAGTATCAGTTTACAGTTAGCGATACTATAAAACGTAAATGTGGAATGAGAAGAAAGGGCAGTGCGTGTTAGGTGATATTATGAAGGATTTATATATAATTGATTGGTTTGGAGAAAAAGATGGCAAGAATGTTGAGAATAGAGTTTATGTAATCTCAAAATCTTGGGAAGCAGCAAAGGACAAAATAACTAAAGTCCTTACGCGATCAAATATAACATTAAGAAGATTATGTCTAGTTGAAAACAAAATAGCATATGAAGCAGAGTAGGGAGTTGATTAAATGAATAATGTATTTTTAATAGGGAGATTAACAAAAGATCCTGAATTAAGATTTACTGCAGGAAAGGGAACTGCTGTAACGAGATTTTCTTTAGCTGTAACAAGGAAATCAAATAAAGATGAAGCGGACTTTATTAATTGTGTAGCCTTTGGTAAAAATGCTGAGAATATAGCTCAGTATTTAACTAAAGGAAGAAAGGTAGCAGTAGCAGGAAGTATTAAAACAGGATCATACGAAAAGGATAGCGTAAAACACTATACAACTACAGTCGTAGCAGATAGATGTGACTTTTTGGATTTTGCAAAGCAAACTGATGATGCAGCAAATGCAGTTCAATCAAATTTTGAAGATATGACACCAGTAGATGATGGAGATATGCCATTTTAGAAATATATTCTTAAATAATATCCTCGTATAAGAGGATAAAATAAATAAAAAAACTAAAGTAACTTATAATATTGTAAAGCAATAAAAATAGAATTATTACTTCACAATGTAAATATATGACTAAAAATGTTCTTTTAAAATTCAATACTACGATAGTATAATATTAGATAATAAAGTTTTGATAAATTAGTAAAACTTTAAATTATTTTAAAAAGAGAGGGCGTTAAAATGGATTTATTAACATTTTTGTTTTTAGACTCAAATGGAAAATTCCAATGGGCAAGTATAGCAGCATTTATATCATTAGGTGTCGCTATAGCTGCTTATTTAAATAATAAGAAAATATTGAATCAACAAAGAGAATTAAATGAAGAGAATTTCAAAGGAAATATTGTAGCAAAAGCTAGAATAGATTGGATACAGGAAGTAAGAAAAAAAAGTGTAGATTTTATTTCATCATGTCATAAATTATTAGCTTATATGAAGAATACGGAGATATCAGATGATAAAGTAATAGATGGTTTAAAAGCAGATATTGAAAATAATGCAACGCTATTAATACTCTATTTTGGTCCAGATAAAGGAAAAAATAAAAATAATGATTTTATTATTTATTTGATTTCGTTACTAAGCGAGAAAATTATAAATAAGGAAAACTATTATGATAAGGAGCACATTCTAGAGTTAGATGATAGTATTGACGTATTAAGAGACTTTTTGAGAATTTATTTTAAAGCTGAGTGGAAACGAGCAAATAGAGAAATACCTGCTGAAAGAGTTCAATCATACCTTGAAAGTCATAAATATTATAGGAAGATAATGAAAATTTATGCATATGGATTTGCTTGTCATGAAGAAGGTGTAGAGTGTTTTTATTCACAGTTAGAACGTAAAGCTAATCAGGATTAGATTATAATAGATAATACATTTTTGATAGCAATCTTCATACCGTACTATTTGTAAGAAAAATAGACGGTATTTTTTTATTAATAATAGGCAGTAGTTTTGAAAAAGATGCTAGTGATAGGGGATAAAAGTAATAAATAATTATATATAGAAAACTGCTTGAAAGATTTTTCTAAAACAAAGAAAGTATTACATAGTTATTAATAACGTAAATTGATATATTACTGGCAATGATTTTCTAGCCAGTTAAAGTGATTTGAAAGGAGATAATGATGAATAAACAACAATTTAAAAAAGTAGAAAATGCATTATATAGCTATAACTTAGTCAAGATGGCAATAAAAGGTCAGTTAGAGGAACTGGAGAGACTTGAAATAGAATATGAGGGATTTTCAGCAATAGGTTATGAAGAAAGAACAGGTCAAACATATAAAATAACTTCTTCAGTTGAAAATGAAGTTTTAAATAAAGAAAGAAATTTGAAAAGATTAGAGAAAAATATTATTGCAAATCAAAAAATTATAACTATGATTGATAATGGTATGGAGTTATTAAGTTCTGATGAAAAAAAGCTAGTTGAATTAAAGTATTTTACAAGAGAGAAATTAGGCTGGGAGCAAATAGGAATGAGATTAGGGTTTAGTGGCGACTACTGCAGGACTAAATTAAGAGATAAAATTATAGATCATATGCATTATATGTTATTTGAAAATCCATATAAACAGTATAGTTTTGATGACTTTAATTAGTAGATACGATTTTTTAGTATTATTTATTTTGTATGAGTACATAAGTAGAACAACATATAATCGGATAGAAGTGTTAATATTATATTGTAGAAGTTATGATTTCTCATTAAACCCTTAAAGCATTTAGATTAGTTAAAGAATTAATCTAAGTGCTTTTTTATTTTGGTGTGGTTAGGTGTGTATATTAACCCAAATCAAAATAAAAGGAAGTGAGATTATGATGAAACCACCTATTTCAAGAATGGGAGGAAAATCTAAATTAAGAAAAACAATTATAAATAAAATACCTGAACATAAATGCTACATTGAGTTATTCTTTGGTGCAGGCTGGGTCTATTTTGGAAAAGATAAATCGAAAGTTGAGGTAATCAATGATATTGATAAGGAATTAGTTAATTTATTTAAAATGATAAAATATCATGCACCAGAAATAGAAAGATTACTTGAGTATGAGTTTTCAGGAAGAGATATTTTTGAAGAATATAAAAATTATAAAATTGAATATTTAACTGAGATTCATAGATCAGTAAGATTTCTATATTTAATTAGTCAAAGTTTTGCTTCAAAAGGAGATAACTATGGCTACGGAACTACTTATTATATTGCTCCCCTTAATAGTTTTGGGAACTTCAATAGTATAAAG
>NZ_JAMDLQ010000041.1:0-72165 GCF_024705715.1 Clostridium sp. LY3-2 | reverse complement strand
GCTACGGAACTACTTCTAAGCCAGCTCCTCATATTTTTTATAAAGGAATACTTAATGATCTTAAAGAACGTTTAAGAAATACTTTTGTTGAAAATCTATCATTTGAAAAAATAATAGATAAATATGATAGAGAATATAGTTTCTTCTTTTGTGATCCTCCTTATTTTGAAACTATGGGATATAGTTCAGAGTTTGGAGAGAAGGAGCACCTGCTATTAAGAGATAAACTTAAAAATATAAAAGGGAAATTTCTATTAACTATAAATGACCATCCGAAGGTAAGAGAGTGGTATAAAGATTTTAATATTGAAGAAATAGAAGTAAGTTATTCAGTATCAAGAAGTAAAGAAGCTAGAAAAAACTATGGTGAACTTATAATTACCAATTACTAAATTAGAGGTGAGAAGGGTGAATAATAAGATTAAAAAAATAAAAATGCCATTATATATGAAGTGGGAAGGAAAGCGACTACTATGTGCATGTAACTTCTTCTCACCACTATGTAATGATTATAAACGTGGCAAATGTGAAGAAGAAGTTGTAATTTATGATCCTTGCCAAGGAATCGAAGAATGTATGCAGCATAGTTCATTTAAAAGAGTTAATGGAGCATTAAAGCAAAGGGAGTGATTATATGAATTATGTTGAGCCTATAAGAGATAGTATCAAAGTTCAAGAGATAGCTAGTTATTTTAAAAAATATAGTGAAAGAAATTATATAATGTTTATTTTAGGTATTAATTCAGGACTTAGAATATCAGATATTTTAAGACTCAAAATTAAAGATGTTAAAGGTAAAGAGTATATATCTATAAGAGAAAAGAAAACTGGAAAGCAAAAAATATTCCCTATGACTCCGATATTAAAGAGAGAATTAAAGAAATACTGTTTAGATAGAGATTCAGAAGAATATCTTATTAAATCAAGAGTTGGTTATAATAGAGCAATTGGTAGAAAACAAGCTTATAGAATACTAAGTGAAGCAGGAGAAGTATTTGGGCTTTATAATTTAGGGACTCATACACTAAGGAAAACATTTGGTTATCACTTTTACAAGCAATATAAGGATGTAGTTACATTACAAAAGATATTTAATCATTCTGATCCTTCTATAACACTTCATTATATTGGAGTGGAACAGAGCCATATAAATCGTATGATTAAGGGTTTTAAAATTTATTAAATGGGACATAAAAGATTGATTGGGCATTGAATTTTTATAATAGCTTTAATCATTGATTTTATAAAGGGTTAGGCGATTTTGCTGAAAGCCACACATTATGTATTATGGGGCGTGTTTTACAAGTTATTGATTAAAAAGTTACCTCAATATATAATGTTGTAAAAGGGGGAATATTGTTGAGGAAGTTTTTTAGGAGGAATAGAGTTATATTAATACTGTTGGGCTTGATTATTTTATGGCTAGGAGCCTTTTCAGTTTTATATTTAACTTTAACGTCAAATACTATATTAAAAGAGTGGTCTGTTCAACTATTTATGTTAGCAGCAACTTTGTTTTCAGGATTATTAACTATGATTGGAGTTGTTTATACAATAAATGATGCCAATAATAAAGATGAAACTAATAGAAAAGAAAAAAACAAAAAAATTGCATTAATGATTTTTTTAGAAATGACACATTATTTTGAGAACTTAGAACAACTTGTTATAATAAATATCGATTTAGCTGTTAAAGATAAGCATAAATTTTTAAATTTATATGACAAATATTTTAACTTTGTAAAGTTAGATGTATCATTCAAAGAATGGATATATGATTTTATTCTAATAGATGATAGATATATTGGAGAAAAATTATTAAAATTTTACAATACATATATTAATACAATACATGAAAATGGATTAGATTTTGATAATGGAGTGCACAATTATACTACTTATGTTAAAAAAGTTTTATCGAATCAATATAATAATAACGTTAGTTCATTATTTGATTATGCTACTGCATTAACATCTGTTTCTACTGCTTTTGGATTTACGAATGTTAACATGTACGAAGATCAAATGGAAAGAGCTATTGAGCTACAATCAATTTTAAAAATAAGTAATTACAATAAATTTAATGATGAACTAAAAATGATTTTAGAATACTTAGAAAGTTTATGTTTTAGTGAATAATAACATATGGAGTAGTTTGAATGTTATTAAAGTTATGTAGCTATCATGGATGCAAGAAGATAGTTAAAGATGGTGTTAGCTATTGTGAGTATCATAGTAAAAAATATAATCTAGAGCAAAAGAAAAGATATAAAGAATATAAGAATAGAAGAATGCATAATGAAGAACAAAAGAGGTTTCAGTCTTTCTATAACTCTGATGCCTGGAGAAGGTTAAGGGATGTAGCAGCTAAATCTACACTTTGTATAGATGTAATAGAGTATTATAAATATAATAAGATCGTGCAGGGTGAAAGAGTTCATCATATTGTAGAGCTTAGTGATGATTATAATATGAGGTTGAATATAGATAACCTAATCTATTTAACTGAGAAGAATCACCGCATAGTTCATAGAGAGTATAACAAAGGTAACAAGGTTAAGATGCAAGAGTTACTTTTAAATTTAAAACTAAAATTTATAGAAGAATACGAACTATAAAAGAGTTAATTGTATGTAATTTATATATATAATTAACTCTTTTTATATATAAATCTATTTAAAATAGATACCCTTATTAAACGTATTATAATAAATATTTTTTATATTAATTAATACGACCTAATTTATAGATATGAATTTAATCTTTTTAACCGCTGGAGTTATCAAGGTTAGGGTGGGGGGTATCAAAAGTTTAAAGCTATTCTGAAAAGGTCGCGTAATCTAAGGACGTGAAAGATTTTTTGAAATTTTTTAGGGTAGGGGGGGTGCTGTGTCATGAAAGGAGGATAATTTTGTATGGCTAAATTAAAATGTCCGAGTTTTTTAGACAAAGATGCAAAAAAAGAATGGAAAAGAATTATCAAATTATTTGAAGAAGAAAAGAAAGAAATTACTGAAAAAGATATTAAAGCTTTGGAGAGATATTGTGCAAGTTATAGCGATATTTTGAAATTTTCATCATTGCTAGATCAGGAAGGATATTTAATCTATTCAAAAGATGGTTATCCTCAACAACATCCGTATTATCAAATGAAAAATAAGGCTATCGAAGAAATGAGAAACTGGATGAAGGAGTTAGGATTAACACCAGCATCAAGAGCTCGGATGAATAAAAAGATAGTAATGAATAGTGGTGGAACGGATGAAGAAATGGAAGAAATGATATCTAAATGATAATAAACAAAATAGATGAAATAAAAAAGCACATAGAAAAAAGTGTATTTATTCAAAAGAGTTATATATTAGATGATGTAATTTCAAAACAAAAAGAAAAATATGATGATGAAGTCTATTATTTTGATGAAGAAGAAGCAAGAAAGCTTTTTAAATTTTTATCTAAATTAACTTTGGATAAAGGAAAAAAGGGACAAAAAATTAAACTGTTAAGATTCCAGTTTGAAATACTTACATCTATTTTATGTGTAAGAAACAGGGAAACAAACTTTAGAAGATTTAAAGAAGCTCATTTAAATATCGGGCGTAAGAATGGTAAAGGTTCATTAGTTGCCTGGATAATTATATATTTATTTTATACTGAGGATACTTATGGAGCTGAATATATAATTGTTGCAAATGATATTAAACAAGCTACTAACTTATTTAATACTATTAAACTTACTATTAACAATAATAGAACACTTAAGAAATATGTAAAAATAACTGAATCTAAAAAAGAAATGTATAGAAAAGCTACTAATAGTACATTGAGGGTTCTTAGTAATGAAGGTGGAAACCTAGATTCATACGCTAGTTATATTGTAGTTTTAGATGAAGTTCATGAGTATAAAAGTGATGAAGCGTATTCAAAACTTATTACTGGGATGGGGCTTTGGGATGATCCTATTATGTTCACTACTACAACTGCATCAAGTGGTGAAGATGAAGAAAACTTAGAATACCAAATGTATAGTTATTCTAAAAAATTAGAAAAAAGAGAAATAGATGACGAAACATTTTTTTATGCTATTTATGAGGGCCAAAAGAATTGTGATATTTTCGATATAGACGAATGGTGCAACGCTAACCCAGCATTAGGATGTTTTAAAAAAGTAGATGACTTTATTAAATTAGCTAAGAAAGCTATGGCTATGAAAACTTTTGAAGCGAAATTCAGGAGATTATATTTAAATCAGCATATAGCAACAGATAATATTAAAAATGCTATAAATATGGAGCTTTGGAATAAGTGTACTCAAAAAATAGAGCTAGAGGAATTAAAGGATTATAAAGTTTGTTGGTGTGGTTTAGATTTATCATCTAAAAACGATATAACAGCTTTTGTTATGGTTTTTTATGATGAAGATAGAGATAAATATATAATCTACCCATTATTATTTACGCCTAAAAATACTCTAATGGAGAGAGAAGAAAATGATAAAAATCCATATTCAAGATGGGTTAAGGATGGGAATTTAATAGCCTTAGAAGGAAATTATATAAATTTTGAACAATTATTAGATTATCTTTATGATATGGATGAAATGTTTGAAATTGATAAAATTGGATTCGATAGGTGGGGCAGTCAGACCATACTAAATAGGTTAGAGGGCAAATGGGATATAATACCTCTAGGTCAAGGGTTTAAAACATTCACGCCATTTATTAATGACTTTGAAAATCTACTTATAGATGGACGACTAATAATTGCAGAAAATGAAGTATTTAATTTTATGGCAAAAAAGACTATTGCTATTTATGATGATGCATTAAATATTAAATACAGTAAAAAGAAATCTGAATTTAAGATTGATGGTATTATTGCTATGGTAATGGGACTTGGAATAGCGGTTGAAGAAAATGAAGTCGGACATTACGATCCTTTCGCTGAATTAGAAAAAATGGAGGAATGGGATGAATAAAATAAAAGATAAATATAAAAGAATAAAAGATACAGTTACTAAGAAATTGTTTATAGCAGACTTGTTGTTAATAATTTCTTTTTTTATTATTTTTTTTACTACATTTACTTGGAATAAATATATAGCTATGTACATTTTAGGAGCTGCAGTATTTGCATTAAGTTATTTTGTGCAGAAGGGTAGGAAATAAATGTTTTGGGATAAAGTAGAAAAAAGAAGTTTAGATGATAGCTTATCAAAATATACTTGGTCCGAATTATTTCAAAAAGGTTATGATGTTGTTCCAGAGCAGGAGCTTAAGGAAACTACATATCTTAGATGTATAAAATTTATTTCAGAAGGTGTAGCAAAATGTCCTTTAGTTTTGAAACAAAGAACAGATAAGGGAGAGGTTGAAGCGTATAATCATAAGGATTATGAAAAGTTAAGATTAAGACCTAATCCTTATATGACGGCAGTTGATTGTATAAAAGCGTGGGTAGCAACTGGGGAGCATTATGGGGTTAGTGGATTAGTAATTGATCGTGATACTAATTATTTATATCCTGCAAAAGTAACTGGAATAATAGTTGATGATGCAGGCTTAATAAGTTCTGAAAAGAGAAATAAAGTTTTAGTTGAGTATTCGTTAGTAAATGAGGTCGGTTATTGCTTTGAAGGAGATATTTTATTATATAAACCAGGATTAAGTTTTGATGGAATAAATACAAAAGCTAATAAGGACCTTCTTAAAGATGTTATAAATACAAATATTAAAGGGCAAAAGTATTTAAATAAACTATTTAATAATGGGCTTACAAATAAGATGATCATCCAATTAACGAGTGATATAAAAGATGAGAAGGAATTAAAAAAGATACAAGCTAAGTTTAGTAGGTTATATTCAAATGACGGGAGGACATTTACAGTACCCGCAGGATATAACGTATCAAACTTTAATTTAAGTTTAGCTGATGCACAATTTGAACAAATTAGAAAATTAAGTAGAAGAGAAATAGCTAATTGTTATGGGTTAAGTCCTTCTCAAATTGGAGATTTAGAGGACAGTAACAATAACAATATGGAAATGCAAAATTTAGGTTTTTTAACTGATACACTACTTATTAAATTTCAACAAATAGAACAGGAATTTGATTGGAAGTATATTTCTGAAAAAGACAGAAAAAAAGGTTATAAGGCTAGATTTAATCAACAAGTTATGCTTAGAACAGATTCTAAGACGCAAGCTGCAATATTAACAGAATATATTAAAAACTCGGGATATACGGTTAATGATGTAAGAGAAATATTAGGCAAAACGTTAGTTGAAGGTGGAGATGATATTTTAGTATCATCAGGAGTTTATAAATTAAAAGATTTAAGTGACATTACAAGAGCGAAAGGGGGTGGAAAAAATGAAAACAGATAAAGAGATTAGAAGTTTTGGAAAGTTTGAAATTAGGCAAGTTGGCGAAGGAGATTTAAAAGAAATTCATATTCAAGGATATGCTTTAACCTTTGATACTATTTCAGAAGATTTAGGATTTAAAGAAACAATTAAAAGGGGTGCATTAGATAATTGTGATTTATCTAATGTTATTTTGAATTATAACCATAATGATAATCTTATTTTAGCTAGGAATAGTAAAACATCTGGACCAGGAAGTTTAATATTAAGTGTAGATGATAAAGGATTATTTTTCGATGCTATACCAACAAATACAACTTATGCAAGAGATTTAATTGAAAATATGGAAAATGGAATTGTAGGAAAATGTAGTTTTGCTTTTTCTTTAGATTGGAAAGATGATTCAGCTCAATCTTGGGACTGGGATTTAGACGATAAAAGAGGTTATGATTTTAGAACTATAAATAAAATATATAAAATAAGTGATTGCAGCATTGTTGTAAATCCAGCTTATGAAAGTACTTCAAGCTCTGTTTATAAAAGAGCAAAGGAAGAAAATGAAAATGAAGTAAAAGAATTAAGAGAACTAGAAGAATTAAAAAAAGATATAGAGGTAACAGAGATTTTTAATGAACTACTAAATTAAGTAGTTCTTTTATTTTGGAAGGAGAATATAAATGGAAAAAATTTTAAAGTTAAAAGAGGAAATTAGATCATTAACTGAGGAGATGAAACAGTTAGTTGAAAAGAGAGATGTACAAGGAGCTAAGGAAATAAGAAACAAAATTAAAGAAAAGAGGGAGCTTCTTGAACTTGAAGAAGAAATTGTTGAGGAAGAAAAAAGAAGTTTAAAAACTCAACAAAATAAAAGAAGGAAAGATCCTAATGTAAAAGTAAATGAAATGAGAGCAATTACAAAGCTTATTACTGGGATGGGCGAATTATCTGCTGAAGAAAGAGCACTAATATCTAGTGATAAAAATGCTGCAATTATTCCTAAAGAATTTGTAAATCAAGTTATAGAATTACAAAAAGGCTTTGGATCATTAAAAGAATACTGTGATGTAATTCCTGTAAATAAAAATGAAGGTACAATACCAGTTGTAGATTTAGATCAAAATGATTTAGCAGATGTTGAAGAAGGAAAAGATATCGTAACAGGTGATTTAGTTACTAAAGAGGTTAAGTATAAATGCAGCAAGGTTGGTTTAATACAAGAAATAACATCTGAAACTTTAGATGATGCTGTACTTGATGTTGAAACATTAGTTAGAAAAAACTTTGTAAATATAGCTACTGTAAAAGAAAATGCTAAGATTATGAAAGTAATAGCAGACAATGCAACAGAAGTAACTGGTGCTACTACTTACGAGGATGTTGAAACTGCTATGGATTCATCATTACCTTCAGTTAAAAATGGACTTATGACAATTACAAATGTTGCAGGATATTGTTTACTAAAAAATATGAAAGACAAGGAAGGAAGAAAATTAAATTTAATAACTAATGTCAATGGAGTAGAATACTTCAATAATAAACCAATAGTAACAGTTGATGATGCTTTAGTTAAATTAACAGAAGGAAAGAAATGTGTATTCTATGTACTTAATTTCAAAGAAGCAGTTAAATATTTAGATAGAAAGCAAATAACTATTGCAAAATCAGACGAAGCAGGATTTGAAAATGATACAAGCAAGATAAGAATTTTAGAAAGATTCGTACCAGAGCTTGGATCTGCAAGAAGCATTAAAAAGATTGAGATATAATTATGCTAGGAATCGAAGAAGTTAAACAATATATACAAGTGGATACTAAGTTTGATGATGAACTTATTAAACAATTAATAGAGCAGGCTGAAATATACATTGATAGTTGCGTTGGGGAAGAGTATAAAAATTTCCCAAACAAAGTAAAAATGGCAAATTTATTAATTAAAAAAGTAGTATCTGATTTATATGATAATAGAGGGCTAGATTTAAAAAATAAAAGTGGATATGATTCAATATCAAATACAATACTAGATTTATTATCAAATTGTGGCGGAGATGATTAAATGCTAAAAGAAAGAATTGAAATTAAAAAAAATGAAGACATAGTTGAAAAAGGAAGCAGAGTTGGAGTCAACTCACTTCCTTTTTATTCTTGTAGGGCAGAGGTTTTAAGTTTATATGGACAAGAGCTCTATGGAGCATTAAACATAAAGTTAGAAAATACAGTTATATTTAAAGTGAGATATTGCAAAGAATTAGAAGAATTAAGGGATAAGGATAAATTTATAGTTAGTTGGAATGGAAGAGATTATAAAATTTATTATCCTGATTTCCTAAACTATAAAAAAGATTTTATTAAACTAAAGTGTAATGAGATTATTTAGATGGATATAGATATGAAATTTATAGGCTTGGATGAATTGATAAAAACAGCCGAAAAATTATCCACTAATTCTGAATTGGAAAAGACCAATAAAAATTTATTAAAGGATTGTGGAGATTTAGCTTATCAAGCTGTAAAACCTTTGATTCATAAAAGCGCTGATAATAGTAAAAGTGGAAGAAAAGGGACTAGACCTAATGGACACGCTGCTGATAATGTCCCATCACCTAAATTTAAAAGAAAAAATGGTTATTTGTATGTTTTAGTTGGATGGGATAAATCAGATAATTCGCCTTATTATTATATGAAAATGGAAGAATGGGGAACTTCTCAAAGACCTCCACATCATGCTTTTGGTAAGGTTAATGCAATTATGAAAAAGAAATATGATGATATAGCTTATAAATATTATGATAGGTTAATTAAATCATTAGAAAAGTAGGTGTTTAGTTGAAATTTAATATTATTGAATTGGTTTATGATATCTTAGAGCCTTGTAATGTAGATATAATTGAAGGTTGGTATGATAAAGATTTAAATAAAACTCATATTACTGTTCACGAATATCTAACGCAAGATGATGATTTTTATGATGATGAGAATTTAACTGTAGAGCATAATATACAAGTTGATGTTTGGGGTAAATATTCAAAAGAAGTTAATGATCTAAGAGACTTTTGTAAGGACTCTTTAAAGAAAGCTGATTTCATTTTTAATCAAGGTGAAAATTTATATGAAACAGATACAAAAATATATCATAGAGCAATGAGATTTACTTATATAGAAGAATTAAAAGGAGATGAATAGTATGGCACAAAGAAAAGGTGTCTGTGATTTTACTGTAGCAGATATTGAGAAAGATGATTCAGGAAATTATAGTGCAACTAATTTAACAAAATTAATGAAGGCTGCATCAGCAAAAATAAAATTAAAGTATACAAGTGAGTTTGTATATTTTGATGATATAGTAGACGAAATAGACCAGGACTTTGAAGGTGGAGAAATAGAACTTGAAGGAGATTATTTGACTGCTGAAATAGTTGAAAGAATAAGAGGACATAAGAATTTAAATGGTATGTCAGTTACTAATGCAGAGGATAAGGCTAATGATGTTTGTATTTTATTTAGAAGTAAAATGACTAATGGAAAATATAAATTTTATTGTTTTTACAGGGTTAATTTTGGTGCTGAAGAAGAAGAGGATTTTGAAGGAATCGGTAAAAAGGCTAAAAGACAAAACACTAAAATTAAAGGAACTATAATGGCAAGAAAAAAAGATAACTTAGTTAAGGTTGATGCATCAGAAACTGAATTTATAAGCGGTGGAGTTACAGATGCAGCTGACATATTAAAGGCTTGGTTTACTAAAGTTCCAGAGCCTTCTACAATTACTGTTCCAGAAAAAACACAAAAATAAAGATAAGGTGGTTATATTATGAAAATTAAAATATTAGATAAAACATTTGATAGTGGGAAAATTGTAAGAAAGAAATATAAAATTTATACTGAAGCTAAAGAAAAACTAAATAATAAAAATGGTGTTGAATATACAGATGAAGATTTAGATTTAATGGTTAATACATTAGTTTCTATATATGATAATCAATTTACAGAAGAAGATATAAATGACAACTTTGAAATAGCAGACATTATTTTTGAGTTTATGCATTGCGACATTGAAGTTATGGGTAAATTAGATAGTAAAATAGATAAAGCAACAAAGGTTTTTACGAAGAACAAGAAATAGAAAATTTAAGTATTTCTTGTTTAGGAAAGAAATTTTATATTTCTGAATTAACTGGAGGAAAATTTAAAAAATACTTAGAGTACAAAAAGAATATAAAAGAAAATATATGCTTGATATATAAAGTTTTAAAGTTATTTTTTAATAATTTAAGAGATTCTGATTTAGATAAAATTTCAATACATGATCTATATTATGTCTTTTATTTTATAGAGCTATATGTAAAAGAAATTATAATAGAGAAGTTTAGGGAGTTAAATAAAGAAAATTATATTGAAATTGAGGAGTCAATATTTGATGATTTTGACAAAGAAAATGGGTATGTAATTGAAGAGCATATAGATATATATGAAAATTTAATCAAT
This sequence comes from Clostridium sp. LY3-2, assembly GCF_024705715.1. Classification (NCBI taxonomy): domain Bacteria; kingdom Bacillati; phylum Bacillota; class Clostridia; order Eubacteriales; family Clostridiaceae; genus Clostridium; species Clostridium sp. LY3-2. The sequence continues at coordinate 61,318 of NZ_JAMDLQ010000041.1, read as the reverse complement.
TTACTTAATGATGTTTTTAGATTTTCAATAAAACATTGTAAAAATAGTTTAAGAGACTGCCTTGAAATTAATCTAGTTGATTTATTAGATTATGTAAAAAGTGAAATTGAATACTTAGAAGAGCATAAAGATGATTCAGAAGATTATTTAGAAGAATAAATAATCTTCTTTTTTTATTCATTTTAGATGCAAGGAGGTGAGTATTTGAGTGCTAATGTAAAAATAGGTGCTAATAGTTCTGATTTCCAAAAGCAAATGACTGAAATGACTAGACAATTAAAAGTATTAGGCAGTCAATTTAACTTATCATCAACGCAAGCTAAATTGTTTGGGAAAGAAGCTGATAAACTTAAAGTTTCTCAATCTGAGTTATCTGCAAAAATGAAAATTCAAAATTCTATGGTTGAGTTGCAACAGAAAGTAATGCAGAAACTTAATCAAGATTTAGATAAGCAAAAGAAAGCTCGTGATTTATTAAATAAAAAAATAGAAGAAACAAGTAAAAAGTATAAAGAAGCTGTAGATGTTACAGGCAAAAACTCTGCAAAGTCAAAAGAACTTAAGCAAGAGCTTAACAAATTAAAAGAAAGCTATGCTGTTAACGATAGAGCTATTGAAACTACTAATAAGAAACTAGATCAAGCAACTGTAAAAATGAATAAAAGCAAAAAAGCTTTAATGGAAAATCAGCATGCATTAGATGAAGTAAATAAAAAAATAAAATCAGTTAAACTCGACAATGTAACAGGTAAACTTGATAAAGTAAGTAAAGCAACAGGGTCAATATCTTCAAAAATGGCACCCTTAGCACTTGGAATAACAGGAGCAGGAGTAGTTGCTACTAAGTTTAGTATGGATTATCAAGACGGACTGGCTAATATAAATACACTTTTAGATGATCATAGCCATTTAGATGGATATAAAAATAAAATAATGGATGTGTCTAATCAAACAGGAATGGATTTAAAGACTGTAACAGATGGTATGTACACAGCAATATCAAGTATAGGTGACGGTGGAAAAGAAACTGAATTAATATTTGATACAATGGCAAAAGGTGCTAAAGCTGGTGGAGCAGCGGTTGCTGATTCGGTTGCTCTTATATCTGCAGGTATGAAAGGATATGGACAAGTAAACAACGAAACCGCAAAGAAAATATCTGACTTGGCATTCCAAACAGCAAAACTAGGAGTTACTACATTCCCAGAAATGGCAGCTTCAATGCAACCACTTTTCCCACTAGCATCAGGACTAAATGTAAAAATGACTGATTTGTATGGCTCTATGGCAACATTAACTGGAGTTACAGGAAACACAAGCGAAGTATCAACTCAGTTAAAGGCTGTATTTAGTAATCTTATGAGACCTACTGGAGATATGCAAAAGGTTATGCAAAAATACGGTTATGCTAATGGACAAGCTATGATAAAAGCTCAAGGGTTAACTGGAGTATTAAAGATTGTTCAAAAGGAAACTGGCGGTCAATCCGATAAGATGGCTAAATTATTTAGTAGTACAGAAGCTACAACTGCAATGACTGCTTTATGTGGAAAAAACTTTAGTGACTTTACAACAAAAACTAAGGCTATGGAAAGTGCAGCAGGTTCAACTGATACTGCATTAAAGAAAATTAATGATACAACAGGAAATAATTTAAGAACATCTTTAAATAAAGCTAAAAACTCAATGATTCAGTTTGGAGAAATACTATCTCCTGTAGTTTCAAAGCTTGCAGATGGGCTTTCTAAAGTAACAGGAGCATTTAACTCTCTTAGTGAAGGACAAAGGAAAGTAGTTTTAGGAATAGGTGCAGGAGTTGTTGGATTTACAGGTTTATTCTTTGGAGTTAGTAAAGTAACAGGAGCTGTTAGTGATGCTATAAAAAATTATAAAAAAATAAAAAGTTTAATGGAAAAATGGACTATAGCAACTAAGCTTCAAACTGCAGCACAAAGAGTTTTAAATTTCGTTATGAATATGAACCCTATTGGATTGATAGTAATGGGAATTGCAGCATTAATAGCAGGATTAGTATTACTTTATAAAAAGTGTGAATGGTTTAGAAATGGTGTTAATGCATTAGGAAAAGCTATAATGCAGGGTATAAAATCATTTCCTAAAAAGTTCAAACAACTAAAAGATAAGATAGTTGAGATTCTTGTTAGCATAAAAAATAAAGCGGTTGAGGTTTGGAATAGTATTAAAAATTTCTTTACTACATCAATTCCAAATTTCCTTAAATGGTTATGGGAACAAATAAAATTAATTCCTAAACGTATTGGAGAAGGACTTGGATATTTAGCAGGACTTATTGTTAAGGGAATAATGGGGATATGGAGTTTTATAACTAAAACAATACCTAATGGTATTGCTGCAATTATTAAATGGTTTATGGCTTTACCAGGCAAACTATGGAATGCTTTATTACAAGCTATAAATAATATCGCAAAGTGGGGAAGCGAAACTTATGAAAAGGGAAGACAGGCAGCAGAAAAAACTATATTAGCTATTATAGATTGGTTTAAAAAATTGCCTAGTAGGATTTGGCAATGGTTGTGTAGTGCATGTAGAAAAGTTATTGACTGGGGTAGTAACCTTTGGGATGCAGCGTGTGACGCAGGTGGAAAATTAGTGGATGGTATTGTTGATACTGTTAAAAATCTTCCAAGTAAAATGCTTAGTATTGGAAAGGATATTGTTAAAGGTATCTGGGAAGGTATAACAAGTATGGGAAGTTGGATATTAGGAGGTATAGGAGACTTTTGTGGTGGACTTGTAGATGGATTTAAAGGAGCATTGGACATACATAGTCCTAGTAGAGTATTAAAAAATGAAGTAGGTAAATATATGGCTCAAGGGGTTGGAGTTGGATATATTGAAGAAATGGACCACGTAAATCTTGATATTAAGCAAAGTCTTAACAGAACAATTAATACTAATATTAAACCAACAATATCAAATGCAGATATTGATAGCATAAATTCAAGGCTAAATACTAATACAACAAACAATATATTTGTAATAGTTGAAAATACAAATACTATGGACGGAGAGGTCGTTTCTAAAAACGTTTATAAAAAGGTTGCTAGAAAAATAAAAGGTGATAAGGACGAATATAGAGTATCAAGAGGAAAGAAAGGAGATGTGAGAATTGCTTAGATATTATGTAGCTATAGGAAGTGAAACTGTAGAGGGTTTAAGTTATGATTCTGATTTTGGATTAAAAGCAATCTCTAGGTCGAATTTTCCTGCTCTACAAAGAAAAGTTAAAAGCTATGAAATAGATGGTGTAGATGGTACTCAATATGAAACTAATGGGTATCAAGATAGAGTATTTACTGTTAATTATAACTTTATAGATAGAAATTATATAAATAATTCTGTAAGAAAAATACGAAAATGGTTAGATAATTTAGTGGGTAAAAGATTAAGCTTAGCTGATGATCCTGAATATTTTTATTTTATCAAGAAAGTTGATTATGAAAATATTGAAAGGATAAAAAAAAGAAAGGGCAAATTTTCAGTAACATTTACCTTAGCACCATTTGCTTATAAATTTTCTAATAATCAATTTATAGATGTTGAAAATGGGGTGTCATTATATAATGATGGAGATTTTGAAAGTAAGCCACTTATAAAAGTAAGAGGAAACGGATACGTTAAAATGTGGATTAATGATTTTTTAATCGGATTTGATGTTGCTGATGAAGTCCTAATTAATAGTGAAAAGGAATTATGTATTGAATCTAATATAAATAAGAATATTAAACAAGGTAAATACCCTTTATTAAAACAAGAAGAAAATATAATTAGATGGGAAGGAAATGTAGTTAGTGTTAGTATTAACCCTAACTACATTTATTATTGATAAATATGATACAGCTATATAAATTTAATAATAATGATTTTAGTAAAAATGGTGACATTGTTTTGAAACCAACTTATTGTATATTAACAATGGAACTTTTAACAGGATTAAATTCAATAGAGCTTAAACACCCATATGATAAAGATGGTAGATGGAGATTAATTGAAAAAGATTCAGTAGTTAGTGTTCCAACTCCGTATATTAATATTCCAGATCAACTCTATAGAATTTATAGTATAGAAAAAGATGATGATGAATTAACTGTAAGAGCTAGACATATCTTTTATGATTTGATTGATACAATTATAAAAGATTATGATAATAAAGATAATATATTTGATGTAAGATGTGTTAATTGCAACGGTCAACAGGCGTTGAATAAGATATTTAGAAATACTGGTTTTAGTGCTAGTAGTAATATCTTAGAATTAAATACATCTTATTTTTATTGCAAAAATATAATTGAAGCTTTATCTGGTGAAGAAAACTCGTTCTTAAGTAGATGGGGAGGGGAGTTATTTTTAAACAACTTTAATATCTCTATAAACTATAAAGTTGGAATGGATAATGGCGTTACCATATCATACGGTAGAAATCTACAGGGCTTATTAGAAGAGATTAGTTGGGAAAGTGTAGTCACTAGAATAATACCAATAGGCTTTGATGGGATAATGTTATCTGGAAATAAACCTTGGGTAGATAGTCCATTAATAAAAAAATATTCCCATGTATATGAGAAACCAATTAAATTTGAAAATATTAAACTTAAAGGTACTCAAAATAATTCTGGAGATGATGCAGAGGGTTTTGATACTATAGAAGAGGCTAGAGCCGAATTAATTAAATGTTGCGAAAATGAATTTGCTAAAGGAATAGATAAGCCGTTAGTTAATTATAAAGTTGATTTTCTTGATTTATCAAAGCTAGATGAATTTAAAGACTATAAAATTTTAACAGAGTTATTACTAGGTGATGAAGTATCAATAAAACATAAACTATTAAACATTGATTTAAAAGCTAGGTTAATAAAATTTGAATATAATGTTTTAGATGAAAAAATGGAAACTTTAGAACTTGGCAGCTATTTAACAACTCTATCAGAAGAAGAAGCAAATTCATCTATTAATATTGATAATCTAAAGAGTAGCTTTGATGGAGAAGGATATTTAAAAGGTAGTTCAATTAAGGGGATAATAGATGCATTAAAAGCCCCAGTAGTTGCGCAAAAAACAGTAGCTAAAAAATTAGATAGTGTAGCATGGAAAATGGAAGTTTTAGATCCTGATGATCCTAACTTTGGATGTATGCAAGCAGGAACAAAAGGACTTTTATTAGCTGATAAAAGAACACCAGACAATAGAGATTGGGATTATACAACAGCAATAACTCCTAGAGGAATTGTAGCAGATACAATCGTAACTGGTATTTTAACATCTGTTGTAATTCAAAATGCAACTGGTTCATCATATTGGAACTTAGATACTGGGGATTTCTGCTTAAATGGTGGTCGTATAATCGGTAAAAATGAAAACTTTGAAATGGATTTAAAACAAGATGGAGAACTTACGTTTAAAAATAATGGGCAGAAGGCTATTAAAATTCATAACAACTCTATTGACTTGTTTAACTGGAAAAAGGATAGTGATTATATTGGGGGATTAAAAGCATTTATTCTAGGTGATGATGCTGATAAACCTTTTGTCGGCTTGGCAAATGATTTTGATAGTGCTGTAGGTATAAGTTATCCAAAAGATAATGGCATGTTCGGACAGTATATTATATTTGATAAATATAATGCTATGAAAGATAGTGCTGTAGCACCAATTAAAATTTTAGAAAATGTTGAAATGAATCACTATAACTTATATAATCCTGTAATAAAAGCTGATAAAACTGTACCTATTTATGCTAATGGGAAAAAGGTAGCCGATTTTACAGATAAAGCAATTTTTCTTTATTCTAATGATAAATTAGTGGCTCAGTTACAAGATAACGGCTTATGGCTACACGTTCCTATACTTAACAAACATGGTAATACTGTTTTAGATCCAGATGCACCACAAGGAGAAACTACAGACGGTTCTGATGAACTAAGAAACAAAGTAGTTAATAGTGCAAGAAAGCTTATAGGTAAGTGGTATGTATGGGGTGGTAATTATCCTCCACTTGGTACAGATAGTGGAACTGATTGTAGCGGATTGATGCAATTCGCTTATAACGACAATGGTATTAAAATTAGTAGAACTACATATACACAAATTAAAGAAGGTACAGAAGTATCAGAGGGCGATTTAAAGCCTGGCGATTTAGTATTTCCGTCTACAGAACACGTATTTATGTATAGTGGTGAAAGTAATGGTCGTCATATGTGTGTTGAAGCAGCACATACTGGAACTCAAATAAGAGAAAGAGCTTTCAGCTGGGGTTCTGGCTATAGAGCTAGAAGAATAATAAAAGAGAGTAGTTCTGGTGGCGGTGGTTCTGTAGGAGGTTCTGCAGAAAGTAAAGCGAGTGCTAATATTCTTTACTATGTAAAAGGTATAGAAGGTTTTGGACCTAACTATTACTATGATTCAGTCGGAGTTAGAACTCTAGGGTACGGAATGACAGGTGGAGAACTAAATGGCATAAGAGTTCCAATTAGCGAGGCAAGTGCAACTCATTATTTAACTAAATTTTTTAACAGAGATTATTACGAACAGGTTTTAAGAATAGTTAAAAGTAAAGGTGTTAAAAATCCAAAACAAAGAGAAATAGATGCCTTTGCAAGTTTTGCTTATAACTTAGGAGTACCCGCTTTTTCTGATTCAACTCTACTAAAAAAATACGTAGCAGGTGAGCGTGGAGAAGCTATCCACGAGCAATTTAAAAGATGGGTTCATGCAGGTGGTTCAGTTCATGCAGGACTTGTAAGAAGAAGAGAAGAAGAATGGAAAATATTCAGTAATTCAGGTCATGTTGCTGGATACGATGGAAGACCTTATATAGAGATAATTAATGGTGGTGGTTCAGTAACTTCTAATGGAGGATATGGAGCATCACCTTATTAATATAAAACTTTAAAAAGGAGTTACGATTTTAAGTAACTTCTTTTTATTTTAGAAAGGAGTAAACAATGGCATTAAATAATAAACTTATAGTCTTAGATATAGATAAAAGATTTAATAGATTATTATTAGGTAAAAGTTTAGATACTACAGGCGCTAGAAGTTATAGAATGAGACTTATATATAATAATTCAGCTTTTGATTTAACAGGTTTAACAGTTCAGGTAGGGGGTACAAAGCCTGACGGCTTTGGTGTCTTATCTAGTTGTAAAGTTATAGATGTTTTAAAAGGAATTATAGAGGTAGATTTTACAACTCAAATGCTAACAACACCAGGTATATTAAAACTTGAAATAATCTTTTTAAAAGGTGATATAAGACTTTCTTCAATACCTTTTGAAGTAGAGGTTATTCAAAGCGCAACTAATTATAATCAGATGATAAGCTCAAATGATTTCTTAGTTTTTCAAGATGAATTAAGAAAAATGAGATCTCAAATGGATGCTGCAGTAGATAAAATAAACTCTAGATATAATATTACTGAAGATAAAGCTAACAAATTAATAGATGCTATGCAGCATACTGTAGATGGAACAATAGCAAATGAAGTATACAACAATACTTATGAAACTATTGAAGGAACAAATATTAAATGTGATACAAAATTTGATGGGTATACTAAAGATTTGATTATAGAAGGGAAAACTATTCAAAATTTATTGCCTGAAATAAAAAATGAAAATTTTCAACTTAGTAATAGTTTAATTCAAGATGGTTCATTTGTACTTAAATATGGTGAGAATGTAAATGCAACAAGAATATTTTGTTCAAAAAATAAGGAACTACTAAAACCAAATACAGCTTATACGGTTGTTGTAGACATAGAAGAAAATACTGCTAAAACAGCTTTAGGAATGAGTGCTTATCAAACTATATTAACCCCTGAGAAGAATTCATTTGAAAACTTAACTGGAAGATCAATAATGAAATGTACTTCTAAAAATCCAACGGATATTACTAATTGTCTTTATGGAATACAATTCTGCATATGGGCTGATGGAGGTAATTTAAGTACAAATATTAAATTTAAAGCTATGATCCTTGAAGGTGATTGGACTGACAAAGAAATCCCTTCTTACTTTGAAGATATAAAATCAGTTGGCGATTTAAATAATAATAAAGTTAATATTATAAGTAATGGAAAAAATTTATTTGATATCAAAAATCCAACTCTATTAAATAAAAGATATATTGCAAAAGATGGCTCAATAAATGTTAGTGGCGGTTGGAGTGTTATAGAAGAATTTTGGAACTGTTCTAATTATAGAAATAAAACTATTACTATAAATAAAGGGATAGATTCAACTTTTGGAGTAGCTTATTTTGCATATTATGATAGTAACAAGCAATTTCTAGGAACAATACTACCTTCAATATCAAATAGATATCCTACGTTTAATGTACCAAAAAATGCAAGCTTTATTCGATTTTCAGTTAGAGAAGAACATATAGATGGAACAACAATCCAAATTAATGAAGGTATTAAAACAGAAGAGTTTGAATCATACGTTTCTAATAAAAAAGAAATCTTATTACCAATTACAGATGGTTTAAAAAGTTTACCAAATGGAGTATGTGATAGGGTTTACGAAAAAAATGGTGAAGTAATTTTAGAACAAAATGTAGGTTCTTACCACATAAATATAGATGACTCAAATACTAAATTGAGTTACTATACATCAGATGATAAATTTGTTATCAGAGATGATAAAATGAGCGTAACTTTTTCAAATGAAAATATATGTAATATAATCTGTAATACGTTACCTGTTAATACTGCTTATGCAGATAGTAAACAAATATTAGGAATTAGTGGATGGATGGATCACTCAGCTATTTTAGTAGGTGTTTTCCCATCAAACTCAATGCCTTTAGAAGAAAAATGGGAGTATCTTTATAACTGGTTTAAAACACATCCAACATATGTTTATTATCAATTATCAGAACCTATATATCATAAAATTAAGGATTGCAAAAGATTAAAACTAAGACTTTATAATAGAGAATCATATGTAAACTCTAATAATATAGTAAAACCAATTATTAAATTTGGGTATCCAGGAACATTAAGAAGTTCAGTAGATAATACTTTTGAATCTATAACTAATATGATTCCAGAGGATATAGGCGCACTATCACCTGAAAATTTAGGCAAATGGCGTTTCTTTGATAGAGATTTAAAAGTAAATGATAAAAGAGCTCTAGTTGGATATAATGATGCAGATGGAAATAGGTTAGTTATCAACTACGGTAATGATTTTAAAAATGGTGTATATATTTATGGCCCAGTAGTTTTAGATGGATTACCATTAGGAGCTACGAGTGCAACAGAGTTTAAAAATTGCATACCTATAATTGATAACGGACAAGTAATGGAAATAGGTCGATATATTGATTTTCACTATGATGGAGGTGGAAAAACTGATTTTCATTCGAGAATAGAGTGCGGTGGATATAGAGATTTAAGAGTCATTGGTCACTTATCTACTTCTGAAGGAGAAATAGCAGCATCAGCGAATGGGAATAAGGCAATATTAGGTTCAGGACCTAAAGATGTTTTCGTGTGTAATAATAACTCTCAAAAATACTTACAATTAAAGAATGATGGTGACTTATGTTACTCCGATAGGAAAGTGCAACTTGACCCACAAGCATCCCCTTTATGGCGTGGGTACCACCATATGACGGATGATGAAATTATAACACCTACTAAAAAGCTATCTCAATGTACTAATGGTTGGGTTTTAGTATGGTCCGATTTTAATACAGGAGGAACTGGGGAAGACTTTAATTTTTGTTTAACTTATATTCCTAAAAATACACCTTGGAAAAATGGACAAGGATATAACTTTTGTACTCCAACCGATATGGGTGAAGATTCATTTACAGCTAAATATATTTATGTGTTTGATGATCATATTGCAGGGCATAAGGATAATAAAACAGGTAAAAGAGCAGATGTAGTTATAAGAGCTGTTCTTGAATACTAATAAGGAGGCGTGTGTTATGTATGTACAAATAGATTTAGATTTGAGAGTTACAGGTTATTCGAGTAATAAAGAAAATGAAACTGATATAGAAATAGAAGATAGTGTTTTAAATGGGATATTTGAAAAATGTCCTATTTTTTATGTCTATAATTCAGATACTAAAACATTTGAATATAAGGAAGAGCTATCCGAACAATATAAGCAAAATAAAGAGGATGATAAAAGTCCAACTGAAATTTTAATGATGGAAATATCAAAGAACAAAATAGCTTTAATGCAGCAACAGAATGTAAATAAAACTCTCCTTGAACAATCAGGAAAGGATAAATTAACATATATGCAGCAAAAAGAGTTAAATAAGCAAGTTGTCGAAGAAGCTGCAAAAGTTAAAATCGATAATATGAAACAACAAGAATTAAATAAAAGTTTAATAAATGAAATAGCAAATATAAAAATAGCAAATATGAAAGGTGGTAATTAGTATGGATTTTTGGAAACTATTTTGGAGTTATACAGCTGATATGGATATGTTAAGACAGGCTGTAAAAACTGAAAAGAATGTTTATGGAGATATTACACCAGAAGAGTTCAAAGAAATAACAGGAGAGGACTTTTAGAAAGGAATAGCATTATGCATGAAGAATTAGTTGAGGATAAATTAAAAACACATGATAAAAGGTTAAATAATCATGCAGATAGATTAGATAAATTGGAGCAAGGGCAAGCAGAAATGAAAATAGAAATTAAAAACTTAGTCAAAAGCTTAGATAGTTTAACTGCAGCATTAAAATGGTTAATAGGATTATTAGGAGGAAGCATAGTAGGCTTCTTTTTTTATGCAATCCAAACACATATATTTAAATAAAAGAAAGAAGGAATGTAAAATGAAAGTAAAAGAAATTATCAAAAGATTAAAAAATACAGGAACTATAGTAGCTATAGCAAGTGCTGTAGTCATGATAGTTGCAAACCTTGGATTTAGCGTAGATAGTGACAAAGTAATGTATATAGTAAATTCTTTATGTGGTATTGGCGTAGCTTTAGGAGTATTAAACAATCCAACTACAAAAGGAATAGATGTAATAAACAAAAAAGAAACAAATTCATAATATAATATAGTCGATAAATTTGGACCTAGGAGGTCTTTTTTTATTGACTAAGTTTACAAAATATAAGATTAAAAAGTAATTAACTATATAATGAAGAAAGAAGGAATTTAAATGTTAAAAGGAATAGACGTATCAGAACATCAAGGAAGAGTAGATTGGGAGAAGGTTAAAGATAATGTTGACTTTGTTATGCTAAGAGCTGGTTATGGAAAAAATAATATTGATAAGCAGTTTATTAGAAATATTAAAGAATGTAATAGATTAGGAATTAAAGTTGGAGTGTATTGGTTTAGCTATGCTTATACTGTTGAAATGGCAAGACAAGAAGCAAAATATTGTTTAGCTGCAATTAAAGATTATAAGGTAGAATACCCAGTTTGCTTTGACTTAGAATATGATACTAGAAATTATGCTGAGAAAAATGGAGTAACATTAACTAAGAGATTAGCTACAGATATGGTTAAAGCTTTTTGTAATGAAGTTGAAAGTCAAAAATATTGGGCTATGAACTATGCTAATCCAGACTTCATAAATAATCAGTTTTATCAAAATGAATTAGATAGATACTCATTATGGATTGCATGGTATGGAGCAACAGAGTCTAATGCAAAAAAATATGGATGTGAAATGTGGCAATATACTGAAGATGGAACTATTAAGGGAATTGGAACTAATTCAGTTGATGTTAATTATGATTATAGAAACTTTGCTAAAGCTATTAGAGATAAGGGGCTAAATAATTTAGGACAATCCTCTTCTAATAATGATGCTAAATATGATAAAGAATATTCAGAACACGGTGTATGTACAGTTGCTGTTGATAAATTAAATATCAGAAATAAACCCTCTTTAGATGGGAAAGTTGAAGGTTCTTATACTAGAGGTGAGAGTGTTTCATACGACTATGTAATAGATAATGATGGGTATAGATGGATTAGATGGATTGGAGCGTCAAGTGGTAAATACAGATATATGGCTGTAAGAGATTTAAAAACAAATAAAAGGTTAGGTTATTGTAAATAAAATTAAGGCAGGGGCTAATGCCCCTGCCTTTTTTATTTTGGGTGGGTATTTGAGTATTTTTTATATTTATTGATAGCTAAATTATAACCAAATAAGTTTACTATATACATAATTTAATGAAATTTTTCAAAATATATAATAAGTCTTACTAATTATATTTATTATTCTGTATATATTTGATAAATAATACTGGTAGTGTATAGAAGGGATAAAATTAATCATGAAAAAACTAAAAATTTCAATAGCTGTTATAGTAGTTTTTATAACATTAGTTGGATCAACTAATAAGATGATACCCAACTTAATCGATGGAGGATATGTAAATTTATTATTTAATGTAAATGATGACCTTAATCAACAAGGCTTAACATATTGGAATGATAATTTTTATATAGGCTTTGATGTAGGTTCCAATAAAGGAGAAATTATTAAATATAGTAAAACAGGAATTAAAATTTCATCAACTGGTAAAATTGGAATTGGTCATACCGCAGATCTTGGATTTAGAAAAAAGAATGGGAAAATCTATGTAGCAAATGGAGGAGGTTCTAATCGTACTCACGTATATGAAGTAGATTTCAATAAAAAGCACATTACCAAAGATATAAATTTAGAACAATTTGGTACCGCTGCTTTATTAGCAATTGACAATGAAAAAGACAGACTTATACTACATACTTCAAAAGGTGGAGACACTGGTAAGATAACATTCAGTATACTTAACTTTAATGGAAAATTATTAGAAGAGCAATTTGAAATTTCTAATCAAGGGACGCCACAAGGATTAGAATATTATAAATCAATGTTATATTATTACACGAACAATACTATTACTTGTATTAATGTAAAAACTCATAGTATAGTTGGAAAGTTTCATATTAAAGAAAAAGGAGAAAGTGAAGGAATTACACTAGTACAAGATGGTTCTACTACATATTTAGCAATCGGTTATAAAAAGAACAATCGGGTATATTCTATTAAATTAAATAATATTTAAATCAAGCTTACTTTTAAACATAATTTATAAAGGCAGGAACTAATTAAAGCACCTGCCTTTTCCTTTTCCACTGTTGAGGTGATTGTGTATAAAGGATTTACATTAATCGAATTATTTTAATTATAGACAAAAATATAAATTATATACAAATATTCATAAAATATTTAATTTATAGAACTGATAATAACCATATTAATGATAAAAATATATTATAATGGAAATAAGTAGAATGTAATTTTAAATATATTTAGGGGGTAAATAGATATGAAATCAAGGCTTAAAAAAATAACTGCTCCAATGATTGGAATAATAATTTCTATTTTAGCTTTAATTTTAATGTTAATTACAGTAATAATTTCGATGGTTTCAAAAGAATTAAATACACAAACAATTATTATATTTATATCAACAATTACTATAACAATATCTAATGTTGTTATATTCAACGCAAACCGAAAAAAGAGTACTTAATCTAGTTGTTCTTTTGTTCATACAGCACATGCAAAATTGATGACAACTTATTATCCTCTTCATAAGTTGAGAAAAATAGAAGGACTAGAAAAAGCTAAGTTTGTTGATCCTTATGCTGGAAGCAAAGGGAATTCCATAAGATATTTATCAGTAGCACCTCGAAATAATGATATGCAAGTTATAGGAGTAAATAATCTTTTTTGTGGTGGAGAAAAATCTGGTTTATTTGTTGGACATACTGAAGCAATTGCTACAGGGACTTTAGCAGGGCATAATGCAGTACGAATGATATTAGGAATACCATTGCTTCAGCTTCCTAGAAGTCTATCTGTTGGTGATATAATAGCATTTGCAAACGATAGTTTAATTTTAAATAAAGGCAAACAGAAAAGATATACCTTTGCAGGTTCACTCTACTTTCAAAGAATGAAAAACAATAATTTATATTCTATTAATATAAAAGAAATTGAAGACAGAGTTAAAAAAGTTGGGTTAGAAAATATCTTTAATCTAAAATTAATCTAAAATTATTAAAGAGCAGTTTTAACTGCTCTTTAATAATTAATACCACATTTATTAATACACTCAATTTTATCTGAACTACAAGGTGTAACAGCATATGTCATCTTACAATTAGGACATTTGCATACTAGGGTTTTCATCTCAAAAACTTCTCCACAGCCACAGATTATACTATGATTTGTTTTAGGAGACATATTTTCAAAACCCTTTCCCCTTACTAGATCTGCTATAGACTTTCCATCAGAAATTGAACTACAATTACATGCCATTTTAATCACTCCTTCATCTTATTATATAATTTAATATAAAAAAAGTTTGTAACATAGGATACGTGAAGTAACTTTTAAATATATATAAGGTATGATATTATAGATGTAAAAAAAGAAAAAGGTGATACTATGAAAGATACAAAAAAAATAGCTGTCATTAATGATATATCAGGAGTAGGCAGGTGCTCATTAACTGCATCAATACCAATAATAAGTGCACTTGGGTCTCAAGTTTTACCTGTGCCTACTTGTATATTATCAAATCAAACTGGTTTTGATAAATTTTATTTTAAAGATTTAAGTAGTTGCCTAACTGAATATTTAAATGTTTGGCTTAATGAAAAACGAAGATTTGATGTTATCTATACAGGATTTATAGGTTCAATAGAGCAAATTAATCCAATAATTAATTTTGTTAAAGAAAATAAGAATTCACTTATAATAACAGACCCCATACTAGGTGATGATGGAGAAAAATATAAATTTTTTACTAATGAATTATGTAAGAAACTAAACGAATTAATTGCATATAGTGATTTAATTACTCCAAATTTAACTGAAGCTTGTATTTTGCTTGATTATGATTTGAATCTAAAAAAGTATAATATAAATGATATAAAGGTGATAGCCGAAAAACTTTGCTTGCTCGGTCCATCTAAAGTTATAATTACAGGTATAAAATCTGATTCAACAATCACAAATTTATATTTTAATAATATAACTAAAGAATCATTTATAATAACTAATGAACTATTAGGTGGATCTTTTAGTGGTACAGGAGATTTATTTATTTCTACATATATTGGATTAATACAGCTTGGTAAAACTGATGCTGAAGCTTTAGAAATAGCTTCAAACTTTATTTATGATTCAATAAGTTACTCTTTAAAGTATGATTTAGATCCTAAAGAAGGTGTGTCATTTGAAAAACAAATACCTTCACTTTTATCAAATGTATAATAATTTCTAATTTGAGAAACATATTATTGGTGGTGATAATATGAATAAGAAACAGGACAAAATAAATTCAATGCAAGATTTTATTAATTTAGAAAAAACTAAAAGTTATAAGAAAAATTATGAAAATAAAAACAAAGCAACAGAAATAGTTGATAACACGAATAATTCATTGAAATAAAGATTAGGTTTTCCTAATCTTTATTTTTGGCATAAAAATAGTGAAAATTTATTAAATTTAAGTTATAATAGTAAAATGTGATTAAAAACAGAATTTTTTAATTTTATTAGGAGGAATAAATGATAAACGTGAATAACATACCTACAGAAGTATTAAGTAGGGTAAATGATATATCAGAAAAAATTAATGACTTTAATTTAAAAGTTTTAAATAAAGAGTACGCAGATAAATGTGATGAATTATTAACTTCTTTATCACAGAGTGAAAATTGTAATTTAACAAGAGGTAAAACAAACACTTGGGCAGCTGGGGTAACTCATGCTATATTTTTTGTAAATGATACTCTTAATAAAAAAGGAATACATATGGATGAACTTGCTGATTTCTTTGATGTTTCAGAAGGAACTATTGGAACTAAATCAAGAGAAATTAGAAAAGCTTTAAAAATTGAAAAAAGTTCTACTGAGTGGAAAATAGATGAAAATAATAGTAAGGACAGTATATCTTCTCCTAATACTGACGATTCATCTAAAGTTATAGAAAAATTCAGTTTAGCTTTAGGGCTTGATAATGTTGAAGAAGGCGCGAAGTTAATAAAGGAATGTAGTGAAGAACTAGAACTAAAATTAAAAGAAAATGGTAAAGAATTAAAAGATAGCATTTTTTCTTGTGCTGAAGGTGATTTTTACTTAACGGTTTTAGCAACTTTATCTAACTATGAGTTTGCTTTAGGAAATTATGAAAAGAGTTTTGAAATAGAAAAAACTTTAATAGATTTAGATCCTGAAGATTTAAGAAATGTTAAACATTCAATAATATTTAGAGCATTAATGATTCAAGATTATGATTATGTTAAAGAAATATTTGATAAATTCAAAGATGATGACTCATTATTCTTTAAATTTGGTAAGGTACTATACTACTTTAACAAAGGTGACAGAAAGAATGCTAGAAAGTACCTTAAAAAAGGTGTTAAACATAACTTTAAATTTATAGAATGTTTAATCGGGAATACTAAAGTATTCGATGGTGAGATTAGTTCATATACAAAAGGTAGTTTAGAGGAAGCTAGCTTATGTTTAGAGTACAGTTTACCTCTATGGACAAACGAAAAAATTGGGGCATGGTTAGTAAAAGCAATTAATAAAGTAAGGTAATAGGATTTCCTATTACCTTTTAATTTTTTTAAATATATTATCATATATTTTATAAGAATAATTTTTTTGGAGGAGAAATGATATCTGATAGTAATATACTGCTTTATTTAGATGAATCACTTATTAAGAATATGGCATCTCTTTATCTTGATGGATACATCGAAATACAAACCTTTAAGCGCATTTATGATATTTCTTTATCTGGTAAGTACAGATATACTGAGCGATATTTAAACTTTTATGAAGATAGAGTAACTAAAAATAAAAGAGAAGGGTATAGAGATAAAATGTATTCAGATGTATATAATTTTACGATTGGTAAGGAAAGAGAAAATTGTATAGAAAATCGTGGAACTCAAAGAATTGAAGAAGAAACAAAAAGAATATATACAAGTTTTATGCTACATAATCATCTAATTACAGCATTAAACAAGAAGAGTTTACTAAATAATTTTTCAAATGCAGATACTAATGTTATTTCATCTGGGCAAATAGTAACATGTAGTGCGTGCATTTTACCTGAGTCAATTTTAGATTATTTAAGTAATATTATTTCTATAATTAAATCTATAGGCTTTGAAAGATTAAATACACTTTTAAAAAGGGATTCTTTAATAAACTTTGAATCAGTTTTAAATATTTTTTCAGATATTTATGATAAATTAGCTTCACAAGGAACAATTGATATAATGGCTAAATGTAAAAATAATGATTTGGTCATGACATCAATTGAAAATTGTTTTTTAAATCAACAGTCACATAAGTATGATGCACTAAATTGTGATTGTACATTTGTTGGCAAAGTTCTACAAAATTGTAATCACAATAATCAATCCATTCATATGCTTAGAAAAACTGGTAATCAAGATTTTTATGAAAATATGATAAATATATGTTTGCCAGTAATTGAGACATTAAAAAAAATTGGAATAAGAGTCCCATCACCACCAAGATTTAAAATAAATAATAATCCTATACAGGTTAAACCTTTAAGCATTTATATATAAAAATAGAAAATTTATGGTATAAGTGATACAATTAATCAGTACAATTATATTAAAGAAAAGGAATCTTTTTATGAACAAGGAAATATTAGCTTATTATTCATTAAGAAAATTTGATTTAGTTTATAAACTAGATTATTTGATTATTGAAAAAAGTAGCAAAAGAGTTTTGATTAAAGCAAAAAAAAGAATTAAAGATATTGATATATATATTGCGCATAAACAATCCATATATTATATATTAAGAAATATATTAGCATTAAAGGATCTTGGTTTCTTACCTAAAGATACAACCATAGAAATTGGTTTAGATAGTATTAAAACTATTAATAAACTTAAAAGTGATTTGATAAATAAAAAATTTAGTGAAGATTCATTAAATTTCTTAATCAATAAGTTAGAAAAGATATGCTTTTTCAAATCATTAAATACATTAGAATATATATATAAAACAAAAAAGCCAAACTTAAACTTATTTATTAAATCTGAAAAAAAAGCAAAGGAATACTCAAAATTTATAAGACGAAAAAGTTTGTTAATAGATTTAAAAGAAGATTTGACAACGAAGCAAGATATTATTTTTTTTGACTTTGAAATGAATTGTCTAACAGATTTTAAAAGTGTTGAAATAATTAGTATTGGAGCCGTAAAAACCAGTATTTCAGGAGAAGTTAAGGAGAAGTTTTATAGAACAATAAAGCCCTATGGGGTGTCCCAATTATCTGAAAAATGTATTGAGATAACAGGTTTATTACAAAAAGAAATTGATAGGTCAATGAATTTTAATTATGTTTTTAATGAATTCTTTGAATGGTCAAAAAATTCAAGTAAGGTCTTTTGCTTTTGGGGGGGTAACGATCTGAAAGTACTTCAAAACGACTATAGAAGAAATTCATCTAAAAGCAAAGTAGTTATGGAAATTTTGACTAACAACTATGATTTTCAGGAAATATTTTGTAAAGACATCATAAAACAAGATGATTTATTATCTATAAAAAATGCTTTAAAGTATTTTAAAATAGATTTCATTGGAAATGAGCATAATGCCTTAAATGATGCACTTAACTTATCAATAATTTATAAAAAAATACATCATAGCCTCTTCTAGGCTATGATGTATTTTTTATAATGGAAATATAAATCCAACTAACAAACCTAAAATTAAACCACCTAATACTTCAAATGGTGTATGACCTAAAATCTCCTTTAATTTTACGTTTGATAGATCTATTTTGTTTTGAGAAGACATTAAAATATTCAAGAATTTTGCATGCTGTCCAGCAGCTCTTCTAACGCCCATCGCATCATACATAACAATCGATGCAATCACAAAAGCAAGCGCAAAAATAGGTGATTTAAAACCTTCTGTTCTCCCGATCCCTACTGCTAAAGACGATATATATGCAGAATGTGAACTAGGCATTCCCCCAGTTTCAAAAATTATGCTTAACCTCAGTTCTTTATTAATAAAGAACCCAAATGGGACTTTTAGTAATTGAGCCAAAATTAACGCAAATAAACTTAACTCAATCAATTTGTTAAAATTCATATTTATGCCTCCAACTATAGTTTTATAATATTACGATAACATATAATTATATATTTTTCATTTAATAAATATGAATTTTTATTTATTAGAGATGAAATAATAAATAAAAATACTATTTTAGGAGTGATGATCTTGCCGATTCCAGTAATAACTTCAATAATATCTGCAATCTCAATAATTTCTGGTTCTGCACTAGGTGCATGGTGTAGTTGGGTAATTAACAATAAAATACATAAAATACAGATTGAAGAAGAACATGTTCTTTTAAAAGAAAAACAAGAATTTGAGACTCTATATAAGACCAAAGAGATTTGCTCAACTGCAAATTCAATTAAGCTAGATGTTTGTACAGCCATATTTCAAAGCATAAGATTTCTAGAGTGTAAAAATAAAAAAGAAAATATTTTTATTTTTCCAATAAACAAAAACTATAGTTTTTCAATTTCTTTACTTTGTGATTATTTTAATATAAGAGAATTAAGCTATATTTATCAGTTTTATGGATTAATAGAGACTATAAACAATAAAATATTAATGAAAAATTATTATACAAATGAAGAAAATTTTATAAGTGAATATAAAAATGTTATTAAGAAAGTATACGGATTAAATTATGAGGAAATATTAAAACTTGATATAAACAGTATAAGTTACGAGGAGCTTATTAATAATGAATATATAAAACCAGGGTATAGAGAAATACTAAGTAAACTAGATAATTTATGTAAATTAGCTAAAATAAAAGATAATAAATAATTATTATCTTTTATTTTAATAGCATTATTTTAATTTTATCTAGAGAAATTTTAGTTTTTTCTATATTAGAAACATAATCACTAATATGATTTTTTAAATAACTTATTCCTGAATCTGTTATTGAATATATCTTTTTACTACGTTTATTTAAAAATTCATCACCAGTCCATTTTGAAACTACGTAACCATTTTTTTCAAGTTCATATAAACTTTCATATATAGTACTAGATGATATAGGAAACGGAACTTCTATGTCTTTGAAATTTTCCTTGAAATCAATAAGTATTTTATTTCCAAACACCATATTGTTATTGGCTAGTTCCTTTAATATGTAAAGTTTGTACATCATCTTTGCATTCACAACATTTCTAGGGGCAACAATTCTACTTCTTTTTTCCATGTTTTCACTCCTTTTGTAACAATTATAACACATATACTCTATCTTCTGAATATTATGAAGTATCTAAAGAAGAGGAGTTGATTCACGTGTCAAGATCTTGTATGAGGTATTGTAATAACTGTCCAAATAATAATTGTAATCCTTACTCAAATAGTTCATTTTGTAACGGTGGCTTTAATAGCTGTGGTTTTGGAAATAATGGATATGGATGTGGTTTTGGATTTGGTAATAATCCTTTAATATGGTTGCTTTTATTAAATAGTTTTTGTAGGTATTAGTACAAATAAGGATGTGACAATTGTCACATCCTTATTTAACTTGTAAAAATTTTTAACTAAAGATATAATCATATTGAATATTGTACTGGAGGAAATTATGAAAGAAAGATTACAAAAATATATGGCTAGTTGCGGAGTTGCATCTAGAAGAAAATGTGAAGAAATTATTTTATCCGGAAGAGTTACTGTAAATGATAAATTAGTAACTGAACTTGGTTCTAAGATAGATACTGATATTGATAAAGTTTTTTTAGATGGAATATTAATAAATAAAGAGGAATTTAAAAGATATATAATTTTAAACAAACCAGTTGGGATTATTACATCTGTAAAAGATGAAAAAAATAGAAAAACAGTTTTAGATATCGTAGATGTTAATGAGAGAGTTTATCCTGTAGGTCGTCTAGATTATGACAGTTCTGGTTTGTTATTATTAACAAATGATGGCGAATTTTATAATAAAATCATTCATCCTAGAGTTGAAGTGAATAAAGTATACATAGCAAAAGTATCTGGAACTTTCACTAAAGAAGATATTTCAAAATTTGAAAATGGAATAGACATAGGTGGATATATAACTGCAAAATCAAAAATTAAAGTGATTAAACAAAGTAGCAAAGAGTCTGTCGTAGAAATAATAATTCATGAAGGAAAAAATAGACAGATACGAAGGATGTGTTCTGCTTTAAATCATGATGTTATAAGCTTAAAAAGAGTGGCGATAGGAAATATCAAACTAGGAAATTTAAAGCCTTCCGAATATAGAGAGTTAAATAAAAGTGAAATAGATTATATCAATACACTTTAAAAGGGGTAATATATATGTATAGATACGTTGGAGATATAAGTAAAATAGCACACAATATAGTATTAAATTACCTTGATTCATTTGATGTAGCAATTGATGCAACACTCGGAAATGGTCACGATACTGATTTTTTAGTAAATCACTTTGGTATAGTTTATAGCTTTGATATACAGCAAATTGCATGTCAAAACTATTCTAATAAAAATATTTCAAATGTTAATGTAATAAACGATAGCCATGAAAATTTTAAACTATATATTGATAAGCCTGTAGACTTAATAATGTATAATTTAGGTTTTTTACCAGGTGCAAACAAGGATATTACAACTAATCATTTAAGTACTATAAAAAGTATAAAATCAGGATTGGAAATTTTAAATAACGGTGGTTTTATTACCGTATGTGTTTATCCTGGACATAATGAAGGCGAAATAGAATCATCTTGCATTTCAGACTTAATTGAAACACTTCCTAAAAATGAATTTGGAGTTATGGTTCATAAATTTGCAAATAGGAGTAATTCAGCTCCATACTTAGTTATAATAGAAAAAAATCGTGCCAATATAAAAGAATAAACAAATTATAAAAGAATCTATAATGAATTATATTGTTGAATTAAATTTCATATGATGATAAAATTATAATACATAATTATTGAAAAGTGGGTAGGATGATATGGATAATGATTTTAATGATAATAGAGATTTAATGAGATTAATTCAAACAAGATTTCAAAAGCTTAGTAAAGGACAAAAATTGATTGCTGAATATATTTTAAATGATTATGATAAAGCAGCGTTTATGACAGCCGCAAAACTTGGTGTAGCCGTAGGCGTTTCAGAATCCACGGTAGTAAGATTTGCTAATGAACTTGGTTTTAGTGGATACCCTAAACTACAAAAGGCTTTACAAGAGTTAATAAAAAATAAACTTACGACTGTTCAAAGACTAGAATTATCAAATGATTATGTATCTGATGCAGATGCGTTAAAAGGCGTTTTAAAATCCGATATGGAAAATATAAGATCTACGCTTGAAAAAATAAACCCTAAAATTTTTGAACAAGTAGTAAATGAAATTTTCAAAGCAAATAATATTTATATTCTCGGTTTAAGAAGTTCTACTGCAGTAGCAGAATTTTTAGGTTTTTATTTAAATATAATTTTGAAGAATGTTAGAACTGTAAGTTATGGAATTTCAGATATTTTCGAACAATTAATAAACGTTAAAGAAGGCGATTTAGTAATAGGAATTGGTTTTCCAAGGTATGCATCTAAAACAATTGCTGCACTTGATTTCAGTAAAACTAGAGGGGCTAAAGTTATTGCTATAACCGATTCTTTAATTTCTCCTCTTGCAGCACAGGCAGATTTAGCACTTATAGCACAAAGTAATATGGCTTCTTTTGTTGATTCATTAGTCGCTCCACTTTCGTTAGTAAATGCACTTATTATTTCTGTTGGCATGAGAGAAAAGGAGAACATAGCTAAAACATTTGATTCCCTTGAGGAAATTTGGCAAGACTATAACGTTTATCAGATAAATAATAAAACAATAGGTGATTTAAATGATTAAGCAATCTTAAATGATTGCTTTTTCTAATGTTTAATTTTAAGGAGTTGATTTTTTGAAAACAGTAGTTGTAATTGGCGCTGGACCAGCTGGTATGATGGCTGCAATAGAAAGTAGTAAAAGTAATAAAGTTATTTTAATAGAAAAAAATAATAAACTTGGTAAAAAACTATTTATCACAGGAAAAGGTAGATGTAATGTTACAAATAATAAGGATATTTCAGAGTTTTTTGATTATATTCCTGGTAATCCTCATTTTTTATATAGCTCACTTTACACTTTTGATAACCAAAGGACAATAGAGTTCTTTGAAAAAAATGGAGTTAAGTTAAAAGTTGAGAGAGGAGGAAGGATTTTCCCTAATTCTGATAAATCGTCAGATATTATAAAAGGATTTGAAAGAGCGTTAAAAGAACAAAATATCAAAATTATCTTTAATTCAGAGGTAACAGGTATTAATGTTTCGAAAAATTTAATAGAATCAGTTTCTGTAAATAATTCATCATCTATAAAAGGTGATCATTTTATATTTTGCACTGGAGGTGCATCATATCCATTAACAGGTTCTACGGGGGATGGCCAACAATTCGCAAAAATGTTAGGACATAACATAATCCCACTAACACCATCTTTGGTTCCGCTAGAATTAAATGGACGTGATTTTTCTGAATTAGCAGGTCTTTCTCTTAGAAATATACAAATTGAGATTAAAAATAAAAATAAAATCTTATATTCAAGTTTTGGTGAAATTAAATTTACTCCTTTTGGTGTAACTGGTCCTTTAATACTAAGCGGAAGCAGATATGTTAATGATAAAAATCTAAATTTAAATATAGATTTGAAGCCTGCATTAGATCAATCTGAACTAGATAAAAGAATTCAAAAAGATTTCTTAAAATATAAAAACTCGGAATTCAAGAACTCATTAAATGAATTACTTCCAAAGAAGTTAATTCCAGTAATTATAAATCGAAGTGGCATAGATGAGAATAAGCTAGTTAATGAGATAACAAAATCTGAAAGAAAAAATCTACTATACAATATTAAAAATTTTGAATTTAGTATTAAAGGTTTGAGACCTCTAGCTGAAGCAATTGTAACTTCAGGTGGAGTAGATACATTAGAAATTGATCCTTCTACAATGAAAAGTAAGATAATACAAAATTTATCATTTGCAGGTGAAATAGTTGATGTAGATGCTTTTACTGGAGGATACAATGTTCAAATAGCATTATCTACAGGGTATATTGCCGGTAACAGTATATAATAATACTTGTTAGAATAAATATATGAAGATATAATATTGATATAAAGTTTTACAATTTAGGAAGGTGGAATTGATTTGAAATTATCAGTCGCAATAGATGGTCCAGCAGGGGCCGGTAAAAGTACAATAGCACAATTAGTAGCAAAGGAATTTGATTTAATGTACATAAATACAGGAGCTATGTATAGAGCAGTAACATTAAAAGCTAAAGAAAATAAAATATCTCCTGAAGACGTTAGTTCGCTATGTGAACTTATTGATACTATGGAAATGCATTTTGAAAATGATGACTTATATTTAAATGGAGTAAATATTCAAGATAAATTAACAATGCCAGAAATAAGTGCTTCTGTCTCAGCTTATGCCTCAATTCAGGAAGTAAGAAAAAAACTAGTAACAATGCAAAGTGAAATGTCAAAAAAATTCAATGTAATAATGGATGGACGAGATATCGGAACTGTTGTACTAAAAGATTCTCCATACAAAATCTTTTTAACAGCTACACCTGAAGAAAGAGCCAAGAGAAGATTTGATGAATTAACAAATAGAGGAATAGATTGTTCTTATGAAGAAATATTAAATGATATAATAAGAAGAGATCATATTGATAGTACTAGAGCAGTGGATCCTTTAAAAAAAGCTTCGGATGCAGTAGAAATTGATACAACTGGACTAAATATTCAAGAAGTTACTCAAAACATAATAGATTTTATTAAATCTAAGAAGAACAATTAAGCGTAGGAGAATATTATGAAAAATATAATTTTAGCCGACAATGCAGGTTTTTGTTTTGGTGTAAAAAGAGCAGTAGATACATCTTTAGAAGAGCAACTAAAGCAAAATAAACCGATTTATACTTTAGGACCTCTTATACATAACAATGATGTTGTAGAATTTCTTAAAGAAAATAAAATCTATCCTATAGATATCACTGAAGTAAATAAATTAAAAAGTGGAGATACTATTATAATAAGATCACATGGTGTTCCAGAAAAAACAATTAAATATTTAAATGATTTAAATTTAAATATTGTAGATGCAACTTGCCCGTTTGTTACAAATATACAAAAAAAAGTACAGAAATATTCTAATTTAGGATATAAAATAATCATACTTGGAGATAAGGAACATCCTGAAGTTGTTGGTATAAATGGTTGGTGCAATGACAATGCTATTATCTATAAGGATGGAAATTTAAGTTCTGATGTTCCCAAAAAGGTTTGTGCTGTATCTCAGACTACAGAAAAGAATAAAAACTGGGAGAAAATGATATCACAGCTTTCTGTAAAAACCAAGGAACTACTAGCATTTAATACTATATGTTCTGCTACTGAAGAAAGGCAAAAGAGCGTTGAAGAATTAGCTAAAAATGTTGACTTGATGATTGTTATAGGTGGAAAAAACAGTTCTAATACAACCAAATTATTTCAAATAGCTAATGAATTATGTTCGAAAACAATCCATATAGAAAATGCTTCAGAATTAAATACATCCTTTTTAGACAGTGCCAATAATATAAAAGTTGGTATTACCGCAGGAGCATCAACTCCTGATTGGGTAATTAGGGAGGTTATAGAAATATGCGAGAGTCAAATGAACAACTAGAATTTATTAATAATAGTTTTAATGATTTATCAATAGGGACAGAAATTACAGGTGAAATAGTAAAAAAGAATGCAGACAGTCTTATTATTTCAATACCTAATTATAAATATGAAGGATATTTACCTTTTAATGAAATCACATTTGAAAAAAATGATATTAGTTTTTTAGATAAATATAAATTAAATGATAAAATAACTGCAAAGGTTATTAAATTAAAAGATCAAAATAACCATGTTGTTTTATCAATCTTAGAATATGAAAAACAAAATGCTTTTAAAAAAATAGATGAAATTTATAAAAGCAATGAAACTATTACACTAAATGTTGATGAGGCAAAAGAGAATGGCTTGGTTTCTTATTATAAAGGTATTAGAATCTTTATTCCATTATCACAAATTGATACTAAATTTATAAATGATACAGCTATCTTTAAAAATAAGCATATTGAAGTTAAAATAATTGACTTCGATATTAGTAATCCTTCAAGAGTGGTTGCCTCTAGTCGTATACTAAAAGAGCAAGAATTTTTATTAAAGGAAGAAAAGGCTTGGGATAGTATTAAAGTAAATGATATAGTTTCTGCTGAAATTAAAAGGTTCACAAAATTCGGGGCTTTTGCAAATGTAAATGGAATTGACGGACTAATACATTTATCACAGATTTCTTGGAATCATGTTAAAAAAGCAGAAGATTATCTAAAATCTGGAGATATAATAAATGTTAAAGTTATTGATATTGACAAAGCATCTAAAAAACTTTCTTTATCTTTAAAGGAATTATCACCAAAGCCTTGGGAAAATATTGAAGTGAAATATCCTACAAATTCTATAGTCCTTGGAAAGGTTGTTAGAATTAACGATTTTGGTGCTTTTGTTGAATTAGAAGATGGTGTAGATGGGCTAGTTCATATTTCGAAAATATCTCATAATAGAATAGAACATCCGTCTGATGTATTAACAGTTGGTCAGGAAATAAAAGCTAAAATTCTTACAGTTGATAAAAATAATAAAAGAATAAGTTTAAGTATTAAAGATGTATAAAATAACCCCTATAGGGGTTATTTGTTTAGTAAGAGGTAATTATGTATAGGCTAGTCTCATTAAATAAAGATAATTATAATTTGGTTTTGAATTTATATAAAATGAATAGTAAAAAAAACAATTTCACGAAATTCATTAACTTCAAAAATGAAAATAACTTTTTT
The DNA here is from genome assembly GCF_024705715.1 of Clostridium sp. LY3-2. Classification (NCBI taxonomy): domain Bacteria; kingdom Bacillati; phylum Bacillota; class Clostridia; order Eubacteriales; family Clostridiaceae; genus Clostridium; species Clostridium sp. LY3-2. The sequence continues at coordinate 34,224 of NZ_JAMDLQ010000041.1, read as the reverse complement.
AACAAAATAATTAATCATAGACATGTTTTCTTAATAGAACGAAACAAAACAATTTCAGGTTACATTGTTTTTGAAAAAGAAGATGACAATTTAATCGAAATTATTGATGTTTTTTTTAGCAGATATGATGAGTCGTTTATTTTAAAAGAATTCAATATGTTTAAATCTAAAAATTTCAAATTATCGTGTCTTTTAAATGATAATAATAAAGAATTTATAAATGATAATTCTTTTATTATCACAAATAGAACTTTGCTTATGAAAAAATTATTGTTAAAAAATGAGTTGGAGAGAATAGATACACAACATGCTTTGAAAATTAGGGACTATCATAAAAAACAAGATGAATTTTTAAGATGTTTTATACAAAATGATGTATTTAAAAAAGAAGGTAGAATTCCTTTATCTGTTAATGATATACTATCTGAATATGAAGAATCATATTATTTAAATGACCTTAATTTTTTCTTGTATCTATATGATAATCCTATTGGGTATGGACAAGTTATAGATTTTTTTGGAAATTATATGATAGTAAACTTAGGAGTTTTATCAGATTTTAGAAAAAAAGGTTATGGAGAATTTCTACTTGATAATATCATTAACATATCAAGATCAAAAGGAATAACAGAAATTTATATAAAAGTTGATTATGAAAATGTAATTGCACAAAGTCTATATTATAAAAAAAATTTCAAGCATATTGGCGACTTTGTCAATTGCTTTATTATAGATTAACTATTTTATTATTAACATTATTTGTGATATAATACAAAAAGTAATTTTATATATGGAGGAAAACAAATGGAATCTAATCAAAATACTGATTTAAAATATTATATAGAAACTTGGGGCTGCCAAATGAACGAAGAAGATTCAGAAAAATTATCTGGCATGCTTAAAAGAATAGGATATTCTAGAACCGAATCAAAGGAAGAGGCTTCAATTATACTATTCAATACTTGTTGCGTTAGAGAAAATGCTGAAAATAAGGTTTTTGGAAATTTAGGAGCACTAAAGAAATTAAAAGAAAAAAATAAAAATCTTATAATAGGAATCTGTGGATGTATGATGCAACAGAAAGGGATGGCTGATAAAATTCTTAAGAAATTCCCTTATGTAAATATCATATTCGGAACTCACAATTCATATAAATTCCCTGAATATTTAAATAGAGTAAGATCTGAGGGCGTTCAAATAAAAGAAATATTTGATAAAGAAACTGAAATTATTGAAGGTATTCCTGTAGATAGAGAAAGCTCATTAAAGGCTTTTGTTACAATAATGTATGGTTGTAATAATTTCTGTACTTACTGTGTAGTTCCTTATGTAAGAGGCCGAGAAAGAAGTAGAAAATCTGAAGATATAATTAACGAAATAAAAGAGTTAGTTTCAAAGGGATATAAAGAAATTACACTTTTAGGTCAAAATGTAAATTCATATGGTAAGGGACTTGAAGAAAACATAAAATTCTCTGATTTATTAAGAATGATAAATGAAATTAAAGGATTAGAAAGAGTTAGATTCATGACTTCACATCCAAAGGATTTAGATTTTGATGTGGTTGAAGCAATAAAAGATTGCGACAAATTATGCGAACAAATACATTTACCAGTACAAAGTGGATCAAATAAAGTTTTAAAAGAAATGAATAGGCACTATGATAGAGAACAATATTTAGATATAATAAAAAAAATAAAATCAGAAATTCCTGATGTTGCTATATCAACAGATATCATCGTAGGATTCCCAGGCGAGACTGATGAGGACTTTAACGAAACATTAAGCTTAGTTAAAGAGGTTGGGTATGATTCTGCATTCACTTTTATTTATTCAAGAAGAAACCATACTCCAGCTGATAAAATGGAAAATCAAATACCAGATGACGTTAAACACGAAAGGTTTAACAAATTAGTTGAAGCTGTAAATGTAGGTGTAATAAACGCAAATAAGAAATATGAAAATAAAGTAGTTGAAGTATTAGTTGAAGGATTTAGCAAAAATGATTCTACTAAATTATCAGGCAGAACAAGAACTGGTAAACTAGTTAATTTTATAGGTGATGAATCTTTCGTTGGAAAATTAGTTAATGTGAAAGTTTTAAGAGCTCAACCATTTTCACTTATAGGTGAAATAATATAAAGATGCATTTGCATCTTTTTTTTATTTGCAAGATTTTTCAAAATCATTTATTCTATTTATTAATGGAGAGTGATTTATGAAATGTTAAAACAAAATATTATAAATGCATTTATCAATAGTTGCTATATAAAAAGTGAAGCATCAGGTAAAAGAGTATTAAAAAATGATTTAGTAGAAGAGCTAAATATAAATCAAGAAGAAACTACAGTAGAAGTATATTCTAACGTTATCTCAGAAGAATTGTTTAATACATATAAAGCACAATTTGTTATTGACTATAATGCTTTAAAGGTTGTAAGTACAAAGTGCACTTGCTTAGATTTTGAAAAATCGAAAAAAACTAATTATGTATGCAAACATATTTATGCTTTGATGTTAAAATTTATAGAGAATTTAGATACGCTTTCAATGCAAGATAAATCTTATAATCAAAAATCCTACAAAAGAAAACCTTGTATTATGGATTTTTTAATAGATGATTCTAAAAATCTTTTAAAATTAGAATCTTTCATAAATAAAGACGAGTGGTCAAATAAAATTTCAATTGAATTTAAAATTGGAAATGAAGTAGATAACTTAAATTTAATGTATTCTATACGAGATATTAATTTGTTTATATTAAATAAATATAATAACATTCCTATGAAATTTGGAAAAGGATTAACTTTCCAAGATGACTTGTTTTCTTTCAGTGATAAAGATACAGAAATTTTAAATTTTATTTCAATGCTTCAAGAGTATGATTACAGTCTTGGAAATTATAAAAAGAGCCAAGAAAAATTTGTAAACGGAAAAGAACTAAGAATTCCAAAGTTTCTATTAAAACAATTTTTGAAGATTTTTGTAGGTGAACATATTTATTTAAACAAAGGGTTTTACTCAAGAGTTATTATTTCCGAAGTTATTTCAGGGGATATTCCTCTTCCTATAGATGTTATAGATAAAAATGGATTAACTATTGACTTTATTGATGGATTACCAGAAGAACTTCTAGAAGGATCGAATGTTTTTATATATAAATCCAATATTTATCTACCTAGCCAAAATCAAATAAATATGCTTAAAAAATTTATTAAATTAGCAGCAGAAACTAAAAAAATTATAATAGATAAAGGTGAAAAAGATTCTGCATATAAGCATTTAATCCCAAAGCTTATGAGTTTTAGTAAATACCTTCATTTAGATAATACAGTTAAAAAAAATATTTTATTTGGAAATCCAATTTATAAATTCTATTTTGATAGAGATGGTTCGACCACTGTCTTAAAAATTAATGTATGTTACGATAATTATGAATTTAATATTTTTGAAAACATTAAAGGTAAATACATCTATAATAATCTTGATAGTGTTAAACATATTGTAGACCAGATTGAAGGCTATGGTTTTACTAAAATAGATAATAACTTTGTTTTTACTAATTCTGAATATGAGCAATATGACTTTTTCAAAAATAAGATAAACGATTTACAAAGATTAGGTGAAATATTCTACACTGATAATTTTAAGCCATTATTAAATATAAACGATAAAATTGAAATTAATGTTGGGCACGGAAGACAAGATTATATAGAAATGAAATATGAATTTAAAGATATAGACGAAGTTGAGTATAAAAGCATTATAGAATCTATTATAAACCATAATAAATTCTATAAGTTAAATTCAGGAGAGTTCATAGATTTAGAAGAAATTGAGATAAAGGAATTAATCTGCTTTTTAAACGCAGTAACTCCATTTAAAGATGATATTAATAAAAACAAGATAGAAGTCCCTTCTAGTTATGGTTACTTTATAAAAAATAAATTAAATACTTTTACAAATACAACTTCAAAAGAGTTTCTTTCATTTTATAAAAATAAATCTAACTGTGATAATGAACTAAATTTTGAATCAATCAATGCTACCTTAAGGGAATATCAGATTTTTGGTGTTAAATGGTTAATAGAGAAATATAATTTAAAACTTGGGGGAATCTTAGCAGATGAAATGGGGCTTGGAAAGACATTACAGATTATTGCTTTATTGATTCTAAAAAGGCCAATAAAAACGTTGATTGTATCGCCTACATCATTAATATATAATTGGCAAAATGAAATAATTAAATTTGCACCAAACTTAAATTACAAAGTCATAGCAGGTTCTAAATCTGAAAGGTGTGATTTAATTAAAAATATTAAAAGTAATGAGGTTATAATAACTTCATATAACTCTCTAAGGATAGATAAAGATCTCTATGAAAATTTAAAATTTGATTTATTAGTTCTTGATGAAGCTCAATATATTAAAAATCCATCATCATTAACTGCAAGAACATGTAAATCACTTAATGCTAACTGTAAGTTTGCGTTAACTGGAACACCAATAGAAAATAACTTACTGGATTTGTGGTCAATATTTGATTTTATATTACCAGGCTACCTTTTCAGTAAAGAAGATTTTAATGTTAAATATAACAGAAACTTAAATGAGGATGAATGTATAAAAGATGAATTAAACAATTTAATTACACCTTTTATACTAAGGCGAACTAAAAACGAAGTATTAAAAGATCTTCCACCTAAAATTGAAAAAACCTTAACAGTTAAGATGACTAAGGAACAAGAAAAAATATATCTATCTTATAGTAAGTATGTTACAAGTATAATTAAAAAAGAAATGAAAGAAGATACATTTGGTAAAAATAAGATAAAAATGTTATCTTATTTAACTAAATTAAGACAGATATCAATTAGTCCTAAGCTTACAATAAATAGTTACACTTCTGATAGTGCAAAATTTAGAGCTGCTTATGACTTAATAATTAAATCAATAGAAAATAATAAAAAGATACTTGTATTTTCTCAATTTACAACAGCATTAAAAGAATTTTCAAACCTTCTTCAAAAGAAATCTATTAATTTCTTCTATTTAGATGGTAAAACTAAAGCTTCAGATAGAATTGAATTAGTGAATTCTTTTAATTCAGAATCTAAATGTAACGTTTTTCTAATATCTTTAAAGGCGGGCGGAACTGGACTAAACTTAACATCTGCGAATGTTGTTATTCACTTAGACCCTTGGTGGAATCCTTCTGTTGAGAATCAAGCGAACGATAGAGCACATAGGTTTGGTCAAAAAGAACCAGTTGAAATAATAAAAATAGTATCTAAAGATACTATAGAAGAAAAAGTTCTTAATTTACAGAATCAAAAAAATATGCTTATTAAAAGTATTTTAGAAAATGGCAATTTATCAAATGAATATCTATCAAGTTTATCTAATGAAGATTTTCTTAAAATGTTTGAAGGCTAAGAATGCAACTTAGCCTTCTTTTATATATAAGTTTAATAATATGATTGGTTATGTTAAAATAATTCTATAATAATATATTAATGGAGGTAATACAGTATGGGTTTAACACCTATGATGTTGCAATATTTTGAAATAAAAGAAAGATATAAAGATTGTATAGTATTTTTTAGACTAGGTGATTTTTATGAGATGTTTTTTGAGGATGCAAAAACTGCTTCAAAAGAATTAGAGTTAGTATTAACAGGGAGAGATTGTGGATTAGAAGAACGTGCACCAATGTGTGGTATTCCTTTTCATGCCTCTGCTAACTATATATCTAGATTAGTACAAAAGGGGTATAAAGTTGCAATCTGTGAACAGGTTCAAGATCCAAGTGAAGCTAAAGGTATTGTTAAAAGAGATGTTATAAAGGTTATAACTCCTGGAACATATATAGATCCATCTAATGATGAATGCAGTAATACATATTTAATGTCTATAACAGAATCAGATGGGGAGTTTGGTCTTGCAATAAGTGATATAAGCACTGGAGAATTTAAGACAACTTCATTTAAGGAATCAATTAATACGTTGGAAGATGAAATAGCGAAGATATCTCCTAAAGAAATAATAGTATTTAATGAAATTTCAGATTATTTAAATAAATCACTTGAGAGTTTATCTGGAATACTAATAAGTAAAAAAGATTACAAAGCTAATGATATAAAAATTGAATCAATGTTTGAGAATTATAAGGAAACAGATATAAGTTCTTTAAGTAATTCTAAAATAAGTGCAATTAAATTACTATTATCTTATATTAAGGATACACAAAAATGTAATCTTAGTAATATTAATTTTTTAGATGTATATGAAATAATTAATTTTATGACTATAGATAGTTCATCTAGACGTAATTTAGAATTAACTGAGAATATTCATGAAAAAACTAAGAAAGGTTCTTTATTATGGGTCCTAGATAATACATCTACAACAATGGGTGGAAGAGCATTACGTAAGTGGATAGAAGAACCTTTAATTAGTAAGGATGAAATAGATGATAGGTTAAATGGAGTAGATGAATTATACAAAAATATATCTTTAAACGAAGATATAAGGGCGTCATTAAAAGACATATACGATATAGAGAGAATTGTAGGTAAAATTGCAAATGGAAGTGTTAATGCAAAGGATTTAATTTCTTTAAAAAACTCTTTAACAAAGGTTCCTGCTATTAAAAATTTGATTTCATCTACAACCTCAACCATTTTAAAAAAGTATTATGATAACTTAGATCCGCTATTAGAATTAACTTCACTATTAGAAAAATCTATTAAAGATGATCCAAGCATAAGTTTAAAAGAAGGTAATATTATAAAAGATACCTATTCAAAAGATATAGATGAGTTAAGAATAGCAAAAACTAACGGGAAAGAGTGGATTGCTTCTTTAGAGAATAGTGAAAGGGATATTACTGGAATCAAATCATTAAAGGTTGGATATAATAAAGTTTTTGGTTATTACATAGAAATAAGAAAAGCTAATTATGATTCAATTCCTGAAGGAAGGTATATTAGAAAACAAACTTTATCAAATTCTGAGAGATATATAACTCAAGAATTAAAGGAAATGGAAGATAAAATTCTTGGTGCTGAAGAAAAACTAATAAATTTAGAATATAAGCTATTTTTAGAAATCAGATGTATTGTTGAAAAGCACATACCGAAATTAAAAAATACAGCTAGAACTTTAAGTAATATTGATGTACTATCAACTTTAGCTAAAGTTGCATTAGAAAATAATTACGTAAAGCCAACTCTTAATTCAGATGGCATTATAAATATTGTAGATGGCAGACACCCAGTGGTAGAAAAGGTGATTGGTCTTGGTGAATTTATTTCAAATGATTCATTACTTAACAGAAATAATGATAGGCTACTTTTAATTACGGGGCCTAATATGGCAGGAAAATCTACGTACATGAGGCAAGTTGCTTTAATAACGCTAATGGCTCAAATAGGTTCATTTGTTCCCGCAAAAGCTGCTAATATTTCACTATGTGATAAAATCTTTACACGTATAGGGGCTTCTGATGATTTAGCAGGAGGTAAATCTACTTTTATGGTAGAGATGTGGGAAGTTTCAAATATCTTAAATAACGCAACTTCTAAGAGCTTAGTATTATTAGATGAGGTTGGAAGAGGTACTTCTACTTATGATGGACTTAGCATTGCATGGGCTGTGATTGAGTATATATCAAAAAACAAGGATTTACAATGTAATACCCTATTTGCAACACACTATCATGAACTTACGAAGTTAGAGGGACAAATTGAAGGCGTAAAAAACTATTCAGTTGCTGTTAAAGAAATGAATGATAGCATAATATTCCTTAGAAAAATCATTGAAGGTGGTGCTGATCAATCTTATGGAATTGAAGTTGCAAAATTAGCAGGATTACCTGAAGCTGTTATTAATAGAGCAAAGGATATTTTAAATAACTTAGAAAATGTAGATCAAAATAACTTAAATACAAATAAAGAATTATTTGAAAAAGAAATAATAGACTCACCTAAATCTCAAACTCCTGATATACAGATGGATTTTGAAAGTTTAGAAAAAGAAAATTTATTAAATGAAATATTAAATATAAATATTTTAGAATTAACTCCTATGTCCGCAATGAATGAATTATATTCTTTAATAAATAAAGTAAAAGCATTAAAATAAGGTGATAACATGAGTAGAATAAATGTTTTAGATGATGTAACTTCAAACAAAATAGCAGCAGGTGAAGTAGTCGAAAGACCTTCCTCTGTTGTTAAAGAATTAATTGAAAATTCAATAGATGCAAACGCTAAAAACATAAAGATAGAAATTAAAGATGGGGGATCTACATTAATAAGAATAATAGATGATGGGGATGGAATTCATAAAGACGATTTAAAAAAAGCATTTCTACCTCATGCAACAAGTAAAATACAAAATGTAGAAGATATTTTTTCAATTTTATCCTTAGGTTTTAGAGGAGAAGCTTTAGCCTCTATAGCTTCAGTTGCAAAAGTTAAACTAAAATCCAAAACAGCTGATAGTGAATTTGGTAGAGGAATAGTTGTAGAAGGAGGAAAGATACTTTCTGAAGAGGAATGTGGATGCAATGACGGTACACAAATTGATGTGACCGACCTTTTTTATAATGTTCCAGCTAGAAAGAAATTTCTAAAATCCTTTACAAGAGAGGGCTCTATAATAAATGACATTGTAAATAGAATTGCCATTTCAAATCCTAAAATTAGCTTTTTATTAATTAATAATGATAAAAAAGTCTTACAAACGTACGGAAATGGGAATCAGAAAGATGTAATTAGAGCTATATACGGAAAAACAATCTCGGATGAAACTATTCCATTTAAATCAGATAATGATTTTATATCTATTTCTGGTTTTATTGGAAGAGAATTAATAGCAAGAGGATCTAGAAATAATCAAAGTATTTTTGTAAATAATAGATACATTAAAAATAAAACTGTAGTTGCAGCTGTGGAAAATGCATTTAAATCTTTTAGCACAGTAAATAAATTTCCTTTCTTTGTTTTAAATATAAATATTTATCCTGAATTTATTGATGTGAATATTCATCCAACTAAATCTGAGATTAAATTTAAAGATGAAAGGATTCTTTTTAAAACTGTGTTTGATGCTATTCATACCGCATTAAAAAATGATGTTTTCAACGATTTCAATTTACCTGAAGAAATTAAACAAAATACGCAAACTATTAGTGAGAAGCCAATAGAACTTGAACTTAATTTTTTAGAAGAGGAGTCAAAAATAAAACAAAATTCAAATATAAGTAGTAATGAGTTTATGTTTGATAAAATCGATAAAGAAAGAGAACAATTACTTAAGTTAAAAAATGCATTTTCAAATGAATCTGTAATGAATAATAAAATAGACTTAAATCAAAATGAAGAAAGTTATTCTGAATCATTAGTAAAAGAAGATAATTCTAATAGTTACAATGATAAAGATTGTGTTGCAAAAGAAGATTTAATACCTAAATTTCCTGCACTTAATGTTATTGGTCAATTCAACAAAACATATATACTTTGTGAAAATGATAGTATTCTTTATATTATTGACCAACATGCAGCACACGAAAAAATATTATTTGAGAATTATATGCAAAGTATTAAAAATAAAAACATTGTAGTTCAGCCTTTGTTGATTCCAACTCTAATTGATTTGTCGCAAGATGATTTTGCTTATTTTGAAGAGAATAAATCTATATTTTTAGATTCAGGTTTTGTAATTGAGAATTTTGGTGATTTTACTATTTCGATTAAAGAAGTGCCATATTTTCTAGGAAAGTTAGATGCAAAAAAAATTTTTATAGATATACTAGACAATATTAAAAACTTAGGTAGTGGCAAAGAGATTGAAGTTAAGTATAATAAAATAGCTACTATGGCTTGTAAATCAGCAGTAAAAGGAAATGATTACTTAGATTATAAAGAAATGGTTAATTTAGTAGATAAACTAAGATTTATAGAGGATCCATTCCATTGCCCTCATGGTCGCCCTACTATTATTAAGTTCAGCAGTACTGATTTAGATAAAAAATTTAGAAGGATTGTGTAAAATGATTAAAAAAAATAAAGACATCTTAGTTTTAGCCGGGCCTACAGCGATAGGTAAGACTGAACTTTCAATTAGATTAGCAAAAAAATTAAATGGAGAAATAATATCTGCAGATTCTATGCAAATTTATAAAAGTCTTGATATAGGCTCTGCAAAAGTAACTAGAGAAGAGATGCAAGATATACCACACCATATGATTGATATCATTGACCCAGATATACCTTTTACTGTTGCTGAATATAAAAATATTGCAGCCCCAATAATAAAGGATATTATATTACGAGGAAAGCTACCTATAATAGCTGGTGGTACTGGGTTATATATAAATTCTCTTACATGTAACATGGACTTTACAGAGGCCAAAACAGATATAAACTACAGAAATGAATTAAATAGTTTAGCATCTTTAAAGGGAAATGAATATGTACACTCACTTTTAGCTACAATAGACCCTATTAGTTATAAAAATATCCATTATAATAATTTAAAAAGGGTTATAAGAGCTCTAGAAGTATATAAACTTACTGGTAAACCATATAGTTCATATAACGCTGGTGAAAAAATTTATAATAGTGACTATAACGTACATTACTTTGTTTTAGATATGAATAGGGATGAATTATATAATAGAATAAATCATCGTGTAGATATTATGATGTCAAATGGTTTACTTAATGAGTGTATCCTACTAAAGTCAAATGGATTAAATTTAAACAATCAATCTATTCAAGGAATAGGTTATAAAGAAATATTTACTTACCTTGAAAAAAAAATATCTCTAGATGATGCAGTTGAACTTATTAAAAAAGGAAGTAGAAATTATGCTAAAAGGCAACTAACATGGTTTAGAAGAGATCCAAGGGCAATATTTTTAAATAAAGATATGCTAACTTTAGATCAAATAGAAAATAAAATTATTAATGACATTAAATCTATTTAGAGTTATAATTATAAATAAACAGGATTTTGTGGAGGTGCTAGTAGATGAACAATCAACATAATAATTTACAAGACATATTCTTAAATGGGGCTAGAAAAAATAAAATACCAGTTGAAGTGTATTTAACAAATGGTTATAAATTAAAAGGGTTTGTAAAGGGATTTGATAACTTTACCGTTGTGTTAGATTGTGATGGCAATCAAATGTTAGTATATAAACATGCGGTAACAACAATAACACCTGCAAAACCAATCTTATTCGTTGATAATAATTTAAATAATGAATAAATTATGTAGGCACTTATATGGGTGCCTATTTATTTTTAATAATATCTAGGAGGAATATATGCTAAAAAATACAGAAGAATTAATAATATCTAAATATGGAATTACTAAAGATGCATTTCATATTTTTAGAAGAGCTTTAGAAGAGGTTAGTGATGACTTAAATAGATATGATGAAATAAAAGAGTATAATCAACTTAAAGTTCTAGCTGCATTTCAAGAAGAAAGGATAAGTGATTCTCACTTTACTAACTCAACTGGATATGCATACGATGATATGGGGAGAGAAGGATTAGATAGAGTCTATGCTCGTGTATTCAATACTGAAGCCGCAATTGTTAGACCTCACTTTGTTAACGGAACTCATGCTATAGGAACGGCTCTGTTTGGTAATTTAAGGCCTGAAGATACGCTTTTAGCTATTTCAGGTAGACCATATGATACTTTACATGGAGTAATAGGACTAAATGGATTAAAAGGGACTGGTTCTTTAAAAGATTATGGTATTAAATATGATGAGGTTGATTTAATTGATGATGAACACCTTGATTTTGAAAATATAGAAAAGAAAATTAAAAGTAATGATTCAATCAAGATGGTTCATATACAAAGAAGTACAGGTTATAGTACTAGAAAAGCCTTACAATTAACCGAAATAAAAGAAGCAATTGACCTTGTAAAATCTTTAAATAGTTCAATTATAGTGTTTGTTGACAACTGCTATGGTGAATTTGTAGATATATATGAACCAACTGATTTTGGAGCAGATCTTATGGCTGGTTCTTTAATAAAAAATATAGGCGGTGGAATTTCGCCAACTGGTGGTTATATAGTAGGTAAAAAAGAATATGTAGAAAACGCTGCATACAGATTAACTGTTCCTGGTATAGGTGGTGAATGTGGTGCAATGCTTGATACTATGCGTACCTTATTTCAAGGATTCTTTTTAGCTCCTAATGTTACTATCGAAGCCTTAAAAGGGGCACATTTATTATCAAAAGTAATGGAGCTTTCAGGTTTTTCTTGTAAACCTAGTTCAAGAGAAAAAAGAAGTGATATAGTTCAAACAATCACTTTTGGTGATAAGGATGTACTTATCGAATTTATAAGAGGGATCCAAGAGGCCGCTCCAATTGATTCATATGTAACATGTATACCTACACCAATGCCAGGATATGAAGATGAAGTAATTATGGCAGCTGGAGCTTTTATTCAAGGATCATCGATTGAATTGTCTGCTGATGCACCTATTAGAGAACCATATATTGCATACATTCAAGGTGGACTAACGTTCGATCATGCAAAAATAGGTGCATTAATTGCTTTAAATAAAGTCATTAATGCAAAAAAATAGAGTTCTTATGAACTCTATTTTAATATGCTCTATAAATTCCAACTAACTTACCAACAACCGAACAATCAGTTATAATTATAGGTTCCATTGTATCATTCTCTGGCTGTAATCTAATATGATCTTTTTCTTTAAAAAATCTTTTAATTGTAGCTTCTTCATCAATTAAGGCAACAACTATATCACCATTTTGGGCTGAATTAACCCTTTCAATAATTGCTAAGTCCCCGTCATGAACACCAGCATTTATCATACTATGTCCCCAAACTTTAAGCATAAATAACTCATTGTCATGTTTAATATAGTCTAAAGGAATACTAAATGTATCTTCTATATTTTCAGTTGCTAATACAGGCATACCAGCTGTTATACGACCTATTATAGGGATATTTATCATTTCTTTTTTACCTTGCGATAATTCAACAATTTCTAATGCTCTAGGCTTTGTAGGATCTCTTTTTATCAATCCTTTTTTCTCTAGTCTTTTTAAATGCCCGTGTACCGTAGAAGTTGACTTTAAAGATACAGCTTCGCATATTTCTCTAACTGATGGTGGATAGCCCTTATTTTCAGTATAAACTTTAAGAAATTCGTATATTTGGCTTTGCTTATCATTTCCATCTAGCATATATTGCACCTCACATTCTAATAATAGTATTATAGCATACGTATTTTTATATATCAAACTAATGTTCTTAGCACATATGTTCTTATAGTTTGATATATGTATTTTTTTTTGGTATAATTAGTTTTATTATTCAAGAGGTGATAAAATGAATAGAAAATTTAACGAAGACGATTATTGCGATATCTATGAAAATAAAATTTGTGATAATTGCGGAAAATGTTTAGAAGACTTAGGAATAGACATTCGTGCTATAAAAATCGAAGATATAGCAAAAGATATTGAGGAAAATAAAATTCTTGAAGAAGAGTGGAAAGATATGATTTTCAAGGCTCAAAATATCGATCCATCTTTAGATGAAGAAGATATAAAAAAAGCTTTAAAAGAAGCTTATTCATCACTAAATGTTTCAAACCAAGCTCTAGATGACGATAAAAATGATGAATATGTAGATGCTTTTGATAAAATAGAGTACTTAGATGACTACAATATAAATGAAGAAAATGGAGATTTGGAAGAATTAACAGAAGAAATTTTTCCAGGAGTACGACGCATTATTAAAAAGAACAGAGAATAATTATTCTCTGTTCTTTTTGAATATTAATCTGTAAATAAGTAATACTATTATTGAATGAAAAAGGAGAGTGATAGTATGAAAAATAAATTAATAATAACTCTAATAGCCACTGCAACTATTCTTGGGTTTGCAGGATGTGGAGCAAAAGAAATGGTTGATGATACAAAAAACAAGGTTGAGAATGCAACTGAAAGAGCTACAGATGATATCAAAAATACAACAGAAAACATTAAAAATGATTTTAGTGATGAAATGCTAAATTTAAAACTAGACGATTTCATAAAAAAAGTAGAGGATAAGGGGTATAATGTAGAAAATTTAAAAGAATCTACTGATAAGAACTATAATTTCAATGGGAAATTAGATAAACTTAAGATAAATAATGAAGAAATAATAATTTTCGAATATCCAGATAAAGAATCTTTAGATAAAGAGGTAGATAAAATATCAAACAATAGTTATTTAGCAGATGGAGGGAAAATAGATACAAATAATCCTCCTCAAATATTTAGAAGTGGAAAGTTATTATTCATATATAATGGAAAAAATCAAGAAATAACTAATCTTTTAACTGATATACTTGGAGCAAAAATAAAATAAAAGAATTAACTTCTTTTATTTTATTTTTGCTAAAGGATTTGATTTAACTGCAGCTCTTAAAGTTTCATCATCTACATGAGTGTAAATTTGTGTTGTTGATATATTTTCATGACCTAAAATACTTTGTAATGATCTTATATCAACTTCACCATATTTATACATTAACGTTGCAGCTGTATGCCTTAGTTTATGAGGAGTATATTTTTCATCTTTAAGTCCCGCATTTTTGGTAGCTTTTTTTACCATTATTTCTACAGTTCTTTTATTAATAGGTGTACCCCTGTTAGAAATAAATAAATAGTTCTTATTTTCTAAAGTACACTTAGAAGAGTCTCTAACCTTTAGATATTCTTCTAACGCCTTTAAACATGCTTCATTTAAATAAACAGTCCTTTCTTTATTACCTTTTCCTATTATAGTTAATATATCTCCTGAAATCTTATCTAATCTAATACCACAAAGTTCAGATAATCTCATGCCACAATTTAAAAAGAAGGTAATAATGCAATAATCTCTCTTATAATTTTTATTGCTTTTATCTAACGAATTCAAAAGTTGAATACTTTCATTCAAGTCTAAGTAAATAGGGTGACGCTTATTTATTTTAGGTGATTCCAATTCTAAAGTTGGATTCTCATCAATAACTTTTGCTTTGTTTTGAAGAAATTTAAAAAAAGATTTTAATGTAGCGACTTTTCTAGCTCTTGCGTATGAACTATTTTTCCTAAATTTTTCTAAAAAACTCATAAAAGCATATAATTCAGATAACTTTATCTCTTTTATAAAATCATCATTTACATCAGATATCTCAATTTCTGAGAAATCAACAGAATTATCTTTAACAGAGTTTCTATATAATTTTAAAAATCTGAAAAACATAACCAGATCAACTCTATAAGCTGCTATAGTATTTTCGGATTTCCCTTTAATAGTTTCAAGATAATTTAAAAAATCTATAACTAGCTTAGGTAAATCATCATTTTTTCTTAATTCCGAAAAGTCATAAATCATAATCGAAAAACCTCCTTTAAAATACCTTTTATTTCGCTAAATGGTTATTTAGCGAAATAATTATAACTAATTATATCATATAATCGATTATCTTTCTATTTTTATATATCTTTTTGATAATTTGAATTTCAGTTATATGAAGGTTTAAGATTTATAATAACTTTTAATTATACTTTTCTACGTAATAATAATTTTCAAATTTTCTATTACGTCTAAACGTGCGAACACAAGTTCCGACAACTTAACTTTAAAGAGGATGCAATTTGAAATAATTTAAAGATTAAAACATCAATTTTCTTATAAATTTCAAGTTTATCTAAATTTTATCTTTATAATTTGGTTATTAAGTGCTATTTTTAAAGTCTTAGAACATACGTTCGAGTTGACCCCAAATAGCACTTAATAAAAAAAGAAACACTAACGTGTTTCTTTAATCCAATTTATTATATCATTTTTTATATATTCAGATTTAGAAAATCCATTCTTGAATATCCTTATTTGTTTATACAATTCCCCATTCATATTAAAATCAAGAATATCTATTCTATCTCCGTTATATTCCTTAATTTCTCTGGTTCCTTTCAAAGAAACTCTTATTTTCATTAGAATCACTTTCCTATCTATTTAAAAATTTATCCCAAAAACTTCTCTTTTTATTTTTTTTCTTTTTATTTTCCCATGTAAAATCTCTGAATTTTTCTTGGACTATTTTAGACTGCTCTTTTAATCTAGATTTTCTTCTTTCTAATTCAAATTCATCTAGTTTTATTTTATCTGAATTATTACAAATTAGTATATCAATTTCTAGTGATAATTTCAACGCATAAATATTTTTATTATTCATATTAAATGCTTCATTTAACATTTTCCTATATTTTTCTATTTCTGAATAAAAAATAATATAATCATTTTCATCTTTTTCTTTTATTTTTTCTAGACTGCTTAATATAGTTTTGTAATTAGATTCAATTAAAGTAGTAAGTTTAGTTGAAATATTATAAGTTATTATGTCTTTATCTATTATAATCCCATATATTTGATTCATAGTCTCAATAGTAGAAATAAATGAATTACATTTTCTAAATGAGATTTTTATAAAATCACCATTTATATTATTAGCTGTATTTTCTAGTATACCATTCGAAAGTTCTAGAAATTTATTTGTTATGGATTCAGATTGATCGCTTGTGTTAGAAATTACTATATCTTTTATTATCGTTTCCTCTATTGCATCTATACCCTTATTATTTTGACTTTCATTACTTGGGATATTAATGTCATTTGAGTTCTTAAAATCTATTTTCTTGATGTCATTTATTTTTTTTATAGTATTACCAATAAAATTATCAAGCAATTCTACTTTGAATTTGTCTAATCCTATTTTTATCTTATTTTTTAATTCAAACTCTAAAATAACAACTATATTATTTAAGGCTTCTATATTTTCGTGACAAATATCAAAACAGTATTCTAAAACAGTTATGCATAGTTCTAGTTGAGATACTATAAATTTCAGTTTGCTCTTGCAATCGTATTTTGTAGCTTTAAATTGATCGAACAACTTCTCCATTCTAATTACCACTAATCTACTACTTTTAAACGATAAATATCTTCTTATCTCTATTATGTTAACAAGATCTCCATATACAATATTTGAAGTTTCAAGCATTGCAATTAGTGAAATTGATTTTTGGATAAAATTCTCTATCCCCTCCTCATTAAAGTTTCTTTGTAACTCATATAGCATCTCTTTGCTCTTTAAAATTGAATCTTTAGTTGAATTTCTTTTAGCTAAATTAATGAGAATAGGAATTTGGTCTATAGTTGTTTCCATTATAACCTTTTGAGAATTTTTTATCGAACTAAGTATACTTTTATAATTACTTATATACTCACGATCATATTTAATAAATGTATTTGAAGAATTTTTAACGTCCAACATATTTTTACCCATAAATTTACCCCTTAAAAAATACTTTATAATATTATTATAAAGTATTTTTCATATTTTTCCAAATTTATTAGCTTTTATTTTTTAATTCTTTTAAATTCTTCAATTTCTTTTGATTTGTTTGTTAGATATTCGAATCGTTCATATTTAACCAATAATTTTTCCTCAATATTATTCTTTTTTTCAGTAAGTTCTTGTAAAAATGAATAATCTGAGTAATGCTCTTCTATCTCTTTATCTATATCTTCTAACATATTTTCTAAATTCATAATATCATCTTCAATATTATCATATTCTCTTTTTTCATTATATGAAAATTTAGGTTCCTCTTTTAATTTAGTACTATATTTAATCTCTTTTACTAATCTAGTATTTTCAGATTTTACATTCTCATTTGATTGTAATATAATTTTATCCTTTATATCACTATAATTACCATTGTATATTTCTATTTTTTGATTACCTTCAAAACTGAAAATCTTATTGCATACCCTATCTAAAAAATACCTGTCATGAGACACTGTTAATAGAATACCCCTAAATGAATCTAAAAAATCTTCCAATATTTTTAGAGTTTCAATATCTAAATCATTAGTAGGTTCATCTAAAATAAGGACATTAGGATTACTCATTAAAACCCTTAAAAGTTGTAATCTCCTCTTCTCTCCCCCAGATAAATTGTTTATATAGGTATATTGCAATTGCCCATCAAATAAAAATCTTTCACATAAAGTAGATGCACTAATTTTACCGCCATCAGATAATGGAATGTATTCTCCACCTTCTTTGACAAAATCAATTACTCTCATTTCACCATTTAATTCAGCACCGCTTTGCGTAAAGGAACCTATTTTAACAGTATCCCCAATAGAAATTTCACCCGAATCAACTGACTCCGAACCTTCTATTATTTTTAACAAGGTTGTTTTTCCATATCCATTCTTTCCTATAATGCCTATTCTATCTCCTCTTGTGAAAATATAAGAGAATTTCTCAAACAATTTTTTTTCATTATAAGACTTACTTATTTCTCTTAATTCTATGATTTTCTTACCAAGTCTCGGATCAATAACATCTAATTTTATATCATTAGCAGTATCCACAAATTCTTTATTTATTAATTCGTCGAATCTTTGTATTCTTGCCTTCTGCTTTGTAGTTCTAGCTTTAGCCCCTCTTCTTATCCATTTCAATTCATTTCTTATAAGTGATTGTCTTTTGATTTCTTGATTTTTTTCATTTTCTATTCGCTCCACTTTTTTTTCAAGAAAATATGAGTAATTTCCTTGATATGAATATAAATTTCCTCTATCTAACTCTAAAATTCTATTAGTAACTCTATCTAAAAAATATCTATCGTGAGTTATCATTATGATGGCACCCTTATAATTACTTAAATATTCTTCAAGCCAACTAATCGTATCAGAATCTAGATGGTTTGTAGGTTCATCTAAAATTAGTATATCGCTTGGTGTAATAAGGGTTTGTGCCAAAAATACTCTCTTAACTTGTCCGCCGGATAATTCATTCATTTTTTTATCATATTCATAGATTCCTAATTTATTTAAAATTATTTTCGCTTCACTTTCTAGATCCCATAGTCTTAAATTATCTATTTCGCTTTGAAGAGATAATAATTTTGATTGACTACTCTTAGATTTCAAATTAGCGTTTATCATCATTTCATATTCTTTAAGTAATTTCATTTCTTTAATTTCTGCATTAAATACTTGCTCTATTACGGTTTTATCGCCCTCATATGTACTATTTTGCTCTAAATACTCAATTCTGATATTTTTACCTTTAGTTACACTCCCTTCAAAAAATTCATCTCTACCTGCAATAATTTTCAATAACGATGACTTTCCTGTTCCATTTATTCCTATCAAACCAATTTTATCTGCGCTATCTACCCCTAATGATATATCGTTTAATAAGATTTTTTCACTATATTGTTTATTTATTTTTTCTAATGTTAATAAATTCATATCATACTCCTAATCATTTTATTATTATAATTTTATCATTAATTCAACTTATAGTAAAAAAGAATGATATAATTTTTTAGAGGTGACTAAAATGTTATTAAATAAAAAAGAATCAATTTTAATAATTGCATTGTCAAACCAACTAAATATTAACTTTTCAAACAAAGTTGATTATATAAAGGATCAGTTAGAAAGTTTAGAATTAAATGTTATTATTTCAAAGTACATTTATGGTGAAAATGAGTCTAAAAACATTAAAGACAGAGCCACTGAGTTTAATTCTTTTTTAAATAATAACGAAGTTTGTGGTATATTCGATATTTCAGGCGGAGATTTAGCAAATGAAATTATCCCCTATATAAATATAGATTCACTAAAAAATTATTCTGGATTTTATGCTGGTTATAGCGATCTTTCTGTAATCATATCTATATTTCTAAAGTATAACAAAAAGACAGTGTATTATAATATAAAAACTTTACTCTATAATAAAAAAATTTCTAAGGACAACTTTTATAAAACATTCATGTGTAATGCTAAAAACTCAGATTTACTGAGTTATACAAATTATTATAAAAAACTTGGAAAATCTAAATTAATAGGTGGAAACATTCGTTGTATTTTAAAATTAGCAGGTACAAATTTATTTCTTGATCCCTCAGGATCTATTGTCTTTTTTGAATCTTGTAGTGGAGATATAAAACAGATAAGGTCATACTTAGCTCAGTATGAGCAGCTGGATTTTTTTAAGTCTTGTAAAGGAATTTTATTAGGTCAATTTACAGAAATTTCTCAGAAGAATGAATATCACTATTTACTGGATGTTTTCTATGAAATAGCCATCAAATATGATATCCCACTATCTTATACGAATGAGGTTGGACATTCACAAGATAGTAAAGCCTTATTATTAAATAAAATCTAAATATAAATAAGCAATGATTAAGTAATCATTGCTTATTTATATTTATTTTCTTAAACGCTATTCTTTTAGATATTTCCATACTATTTTTATCTATTTCGATTTTAAATATATTAGGGCAACTTTCTTTTCTCCAAATTCTCATATATTTAGGATTTATTTGTGTAGTGTAAAAGAACCTTTCTTCCAATTCATCTGCAAATTCAAAGAATTCTGTATAACTTCTTGTATCTAACTTAATTCTTTCTTTCTTTAAATTGCTGAATATAGGTAAGAAGTATTTCATAGGAATAATGTAATTATATATTCCTTTATTCTTTTTGGACTCTAAAACCGCCCTTTTTAATAATCTGTTATCTTCGTCACATTTATCTAGTGCTAATCTAAAAATAGGTTCACCTAAATAATTTTTATCCAATCTTATCTTTATCATTTCATCACCATCTTTATGTTTTTCTACTATAATTTTATCATAAAAAAAGCTAGAAAATTCTAGCTCTTATAATTTAAAATATTCAATTAATAATTCTTTCTCGCCATTTAAAAAATCGTAATTTCCAATAGACTCTTCATTTACCCATTCAATTTCCTTTACATTTTTCCCTAAGTTTATGTATTCTTTTAACTTCCCTTTAAATAAATACACACTTTGATCATCTATTAGAAATTCATCTATCTCTTCTAAATCAAACAGTAACGTATTTAATACCTCTTTAACGCAATTATTAATACATTTTTCTTTTGTTTCTTTACCCTTGCTTTCTCTACCTATAAGTTGCCACTTAATAGGATCATTTTTCTTTCCCTTTGCTATTATTAATACATTATTAAAATCATCTTTTATTATTACAGAACACTTTTGATTTTTACCCATTATTTCCCCTCCATAAATTAAACTACTATTCAATTATACAATATTCGATAAAAGATTGCTAAATCCCTTTATTTTTATATGTTTTTTTAATTAACTATAAACTTAATTAATTTATTTCATATATAGTTATACTTTATAATAAAAATCTGATATTATTAAGTCACATAGAAATGGAAGGAACGGTCTTATGCTTACTCAATTAGAAATATTTAATATCTTTAAAACAATAGTGGAAAATAAGAATAACGAAATAAAATACGGGATACATGAAGATACATATACCTTTTCACCAGATGTTGAAAATAAGATAAACCTAATAAAAGCCGAAAAACTTAATGCTCTATTAGAATTTTTAGAAGAAGAAGCAACTATCTTTTTAGAGAACAATGAAGATTTCTTAGACATTTACAATCAAATAGAAATTTTTTGCATTACTAATAACGAAAAAATTAATTTAATAATAAAATAGAGGTCAAATGACCTCTATTTTATTATTAATCCAACTGGACAATGATCAGATCCCATAACATCCTTATAAATAAGCGAGTCTATTATGTTATCTTTTAAATTACTAGATACTATGAAATAGTCTATTCTCCATCCAGCATTATTTTTTCTAGCATTAAATCTATATGACCACCATGAATAGGCACCAGATAAATCAGGATATAAATATCTAAAACTATCTACAAATCCGCTATTAAGAAGTTCTGTCATTTTACCTCTCTCTTCATCGCTAAATCCAGCATTTTTTCTATTAGTTTTTGGGTTTTTTAAATCTATTTCTTCATGTGCGACGTTTAAATCCCCACATAAAATAACTGACTTTTTTTCTTTAAGCCCCTCTAAGTATCCTCTAAATACATCTTCCCAAATCATTCTATAATCGAGCCTTGCAAGCTTATCTTTTGAGTTTGGTGTATATACGTTAACTAAGAAGAAATCTTCAAATTCTAATGTAATTACTCTACCTTCATTATCATGTTCTTCTATACCTAACCCTAATTTAACAGATATAGGTTTGATTTTAGAAAATATTGCTGTGCCGGAATAACCTTTTTTTTGAGCATAATTCCAATAACAATAATAATCTTTTAATTCTAGGTCTATTTGACCATCTTGAAGTTTTATTTCCTGTAAACAAAAAAAGTCCGCTTCTATTTCATTAAAAAACTCCATAAACCCCTTATTTACACAAGCTCGTAATCCATTTACATTCCATGAAATTAATTTTTTCATATCTTTTACTCCTTAATATGTAATCTTTTGTATTATTATATCACATATAATTTTAATTTTTAAATGAGTGAATTGGCGCAGGAATTCTTCCTCCCCTATCAATAAATTCTTTTGATGAATATTTGTTAACCTTCATTATAGGTGCCCTTCCTAAAAGTCCACCAAATTCAACTATATCACCAACATCTCCCCCAGGAACAGGTATTATTCTTACAGCTGTTGTTTTATTATTTATCATTCCAATTGCAGCCTCATCTGCTATCATTGCAGAAATAGTTTCTGATGGTGTATCACCAGGTATCGCAATCATATCCAATCCTACTGAACATACAGCTGTCATAGCCTCAAGTTTATCTATGTTTATAGCTCCATTAATAACTGCATCTATCATTCCAGAATCCTCCGAAACAGGTATAAACGCTCCACTTAACCCTCCTACATGTGTACATGCCATCACACCACCTTTTTTAACCGCATCATTAAGAAGTGCTAAAGCTGCAGTTGTTCCATGCGTACCAACGCTCTCTAATCCCATTTCCTCAAGTATATGCGCTACAGAATCACCTATTATTGGAGTTGGTGCTAAAGATAAATCCACTATTCCAAATTTTACTCCAAGCCTCTTCGAGGCCTCATTTCCTACTAATTGACCCATTCTTGTAATTTTAAATGCAGTTTTCTTTATTGTTTCATATAAAACATCAAAACTTTCTCCTTTGACGCTTTTAAGAGCCCTTTGAACTACTCCTGGTCCTGATACTCCAATATTAATTACAACATCCTCTTCCCCAACTCCATGAAATGCTCCAGCCATAAAAGGATTATCTTCAACAGCATTTGAGAAAACAACAAGTTTTGCACACCCTAGTCCATTTTGAGATTTAGTTAATTTTGCAGTCTCTTTTATAATACTCCCCATCTGTTTCACTGCATCCATATTTAACCCAGTCCTTGATGATGCTACATTAATTGATGCACATACCTTTTTCGTTTGACTTAATGCTAAAGGAATAGTTTTAATTAATATTTCATCGCCCTTTGTATATCCTTTTTGAATTTGCGCTGTAAATCCTCCTATAAAATCAATATCTAAGTCCTTAGCAACCTTATCTAAAGTAATCGCATATTTTAGATAATCTTTATCTTCACACGCTGAAGCAACTATAGAAATTGGTGTTACTGAAACTCTTTTATTAATAACAGGTATTCCAAACTCATTTTCAATATCACTTCCTACCTTAACTAAGTTTTTCGCTTTTAAAAAAATCTTATTATAAATTTTTTCACAAGCTTTATCTGAATCAGAATCTATACAATCTAGTAATGATATTCCCATAGTTATAGTTCTTATATCAAGATTTTCTTCTTCTATCATTTTTAGTGTTTCAATTATGTTTCCTGTATTCATAAATACCCCCTAAATATTGTGCATTGATTCAAATATTTCTTCTCGCTGTATTTTTATGTCTAAATTCATCTTTTGACCTAAATTAGTTAACTCATTTTTGATTTCATCAAAAGAAAAATCAGACCTTATTAAATCTACAACCATGAACATAGTAAAATGACTATTCATAATAGTTTGATTTACATCTAAAATATTAATATTCAATTTACTTAACGTATTGCTTATACATGCTATTATCCCAATCTCATCTCTACCTATTACCGTTAAAATACCCTTCATATTTACCTCCATATTATACCAATAAAGTTATTTTTTATTTTATAGATTTATTGTTTTTTTGTCAATTATCTATATACATTTAATTAAATTAGTCCATACTTTATATACTAATATATACATATTTTTATATATTTTTAGTTCTTTTATTTAATCATGTAAAATTAATGTTTTTATTTAAATAAACATCTATATTTTTAATCACTTTCACATTTTATTAATATTTAATAGATAGACATGCCCCTATCATTTATATGATAATATTTATTATTAAATCAAAGGAGGAAATTATGGATATTAATAAACTAATAGATTTTTGTTTACATTGGATTAAAACTAGCGGAATAAAGCTTTTAATTGGTGTTATTGCAATTTTTATTTTTTGGAAATTAATAAATAAGACTTTATCGTCTCTAAATAAATTTCTTTTAAGTAAAAATTTTGATGAAACTTTAATTTCATTTTGTCACGCTTTTGCAGATATAGGGCTTAAATTTCTGCTTGTTGTAGTTGTTATGGACTATGTTGGTATAGCAACTAGTGGAATAGCTGCTTTACTAGCTTCTGCTGGACTTGCTGTAGGACTAGCATTGCAAGGCAGTCTTGGAAATTTTGCAGGTGGTGTAATAATACTAATATTAAGACCTTTTAAAGTAACAGATTATATTGAGTGTGAAAAATATCAAGGTGTAGTAGAAAAAATAACGATATTCTATACCCACATAATAACTGTAGATAATAAAGAAATTACTATACCAAATGGTAAATTATCAAATGGAACAGTTATTAATTATTCTTCAAAACCTACGCGAAGAGTGGATTTAACCATTTCTGTAGGCTACAATGAAGATATTTTGCTTGTAAAATCATTATTAAATGAAATCGCACTAAAAAGCGAACACGTTCTTAAAGATCAAGAACCATTTATAGCATTATCAAAACACGCTGCAAGTTCTTTGGATTTTGTACTTAGAGTCTGGACAAATACTGAAGATTATTGGACTGTATATTTCTATTTATTAGAAGAAGTTAAACTTAAATTTGATGAAAATAACATTTCTATGCCTTATCAACAAATGGATGTACATATGATTAAATAAAGATACCTTAACAAGGTATCTTTTTCTTTATTATTTAAATCCTATGTATTATAATATATGTAATAATTAAACAATAGAGAGGGGGCATCACTTTCGAGTGATTCTTATGGAAAATTTAACTATAGACTGGACCAATTTAGGTTTCGATTATATTAAAACTGATTTAAGATACATATCAGTTTGGGAAAATGGAGAATGGGATAACGGTGTACTTATTAAAGATAATACATTATGCATCGAAGAAGGATCTCCTGCATTGCATTACGGTCAACAGTGTTTTGAAGGATTAAAAGCCTACAGAACAAAATCAGGTGAAATACAACTATTTAGACCAGATGAAAATGCTAAAAGACTAAATAATAGTGCTAATAGATTGTTAATGCCAGAGGTTCCAATAGAAAAATTCATAGATGCGTGCAAGCAAGTTGTTAAAGCAAATGAGAGATTTGTTCCACCTTATGGTACGGGAGCAACTTTATATCTAAGACCTTTCTTAATAGGCGTTGGGGATAATATAGGATTAAAGCCAGCAAATAAATTTATTTTTTCTGTATTTTGTATACCAGTTGGTCCTTATTTTAAAGGTGGGATGAAACCTTTTAACTTTATGATTTCTGATTACGATAGAGCCGCACCTAAAGGTACTGGAGCAGCCAAGGTTGGTGGAAATTATGCAGGTAGCTTAATCGCTCAGAAAAAAGCTAAAGAAAAAGGATATGCAGATGCTATATTTTTAGACCCTGCTACTCATACTAAGATTGAAGAGGTTGGTTCTGCTAACTTCTTTGGAATAACTGCTAATAATGAATTTATAACTCCTCTTTCTCCTTCTATTTTACCTAGTATAACAAAATACTCACTTTTAGAAATAGCTAGAGATTATTTTGATATGAAAGTTATAGAAGGTGATGTTCATATTTCAGATTTAGATAAATTTATAGAAGCTGGAGCTTGTGGTACGGCAGCTGTTATTACTCCAATTGGTGGTATTGAATATAATGGTAATTTACATGTTTTTCATAGCACAAAAGATGTAGGACCAATTACTAAAAAATTATATGATACATTAATTGGAATCCAATTTGGTGACATACCTGCCCCTAAAGGTTGGATATATACTGTATAAAATAAAAACTCAGAGATTTATCTCTGAGTTTTTATTATTGTTTCATAGTTTGGTTTGTATATTTTTATAAAGTTATAAAATTCTTTAGAATGGTTCGGATGAAAAAGATGTGCATATTCATGTAAAATAACATAATCGATAAATTCAATACTTTTTGTCAGTAACTCAATGTTTAAATTTATATACTTTTTATTGTAGTTGCAACTTCCCCATCTTGTTTTCATTAATTTAAATCTTATTTTTTTAGAATTAATATTTAATATTTTTTCCCATTTTTCACACAATTCTAATAATATATCTCCCGCTTTTTCTTTATACCAATCTAATAGCAATATATTTATATTACTATTAGATTCTGGTATTAATATAAACCCCTCTCTTATTTCTATTTTATTTATAGATTTTTCTAATTTTAAAATATATTTTTTACCTAAGTATACTATTTCCTTTATAGTTTCTTTATCTAAAAGATATGAAATTTTAAAATTATCCATTTCCTTTTCTAACTTTTCTTTATATTTTTCAAAATATTTTTCTATTAATTCGTTCGGCATTCCTATAGGTGCTGTTATTATAACTCTCTTATTTATAACTTTTAATTTTATATAATTTGTTTTTCTTCTGATAATATCATACTTCATTTTTATAACTTTAAATTCAAAATAAAATTTAATTTATTAACATCTACATTAAGTAAAAAATCATTAAGCAATAAATCAAATTTATTTTTTTTATATTTTGAATAAAATTTATTTTCTATAGTTTGATTTTTTGATATTACATCAAATCTATTTTTTAGTATTTCTAAAAATGTTTTCCTAAATTCATCACTTTCAAACAAACCATGAAGATAAGTACCTACTACATAACCCTCTTCATCCATTATTCCAATTATATTATTATAACCATCTATAATAAAAGGAATGGCAGATTCACTTATTTTGTATTCACCATTAATCAATTCATATCCATAAACTTTTTTGCCTAATAACTCATTATATAAATCAATGGAATTTACAATTTGTCCTTTAGTAACAACTGTTTTTTTATTTAAGGTGAAAACTGTATCAATCGGAAGTAAATTTATACCCTCTACAACTTCTCCCTTTTCACCTTCTAAACCATATATATCGTTTATTGATTTTCCAAGCATTTGAAATCCTGATCCAATTCCGAAAATAAATTTACCATTATTTTTCTGTCTTATTATCTCATCTAAAATACCTTTATCTTTTATATATTCCAAATCACTTAATGTATTTTTAGACCCTGGAATAATAATTATATCTTTATCTAAAAGCTCCTCTTTTTTATTAATATAGTTAAGTTTTATATTGTCTTCTTCTTCTAAGGGATAAAAGTCTGCTTTTTTACTTATCCCTGGAAAGTTTATTATCCCAACCTCAAGTATTGTTTTTTTGTCGAAATAAAATCTTTCATTAACAACTTTCTGTTTTTCAATATCATAATTCATTTCTGGTATTTTACCTATAATCTCTATTTCAAACTCTTCACTAAGCTTATTTATAAATATATTAGATGATTCTTCACTTTCTGAATATTTATTTAAAAATATACCTTTTATAGTTTTCAATTCATCCTTCTCTAACAATTTTAAAGTTCCATATAAAGAAGGAAAAGCATCTTCTTTAGAACAATCAACTACAAAAATAACATCTGAATTTGTTTTTTTTGCCATATCGAAATTTAAAAAGTCCCATGGTTTATTTTGCATGTTTTTACATGCTCCTTCACCTTCTAATACTACATAATCATATTCTGATTCTAAATCTTTAAAGATATCATTAAATAATTCTTCAAATTCATTTGTACATTCTTTTAATAAGTTATATTCTATATCTCTATAAAATTTACCATCTATATATAGTTTTTTTTCGTCCTTTGATAAATTTACTAGAGCTGGATTTACTTTTGTTGTTACTTGAATGTCTGATGCCTCCGCTTGAAGTGCTTGTGCTTTACTTATAACTTCAATATTATTTATAATTTCTACCTTTTTAGTGATATTTAAAAGCTTAAATGGTGATACTTTCTTATTATTTATAGTTAAATACCTGCAGATTATAGTTGAAAAGAACGACTTACCTGCACCTTCTGAATTACTTAATATCATTATATTTTTGCTCAACTTTACATCTCCCTTTCTTATCCTTATCTCTTTAATTGTAATAAATATTTTTTAAATAATACTCTCTATTTTATTAATATTATAATAATTTTCCTATTTCTCTTATAAAGAAATATAGCTAGACAAAATTGTCTAGCTTTTTTTATATCTCTTCATCATAGAAAGAAAACAAAATGTTATAAATATTGAAATTGGCATTACAAAAATTGCAGTAGATATTCCGAATTTATCAGATAATACCCCTACTAATAAATTTAAAAATGTATTTACTAAACTTGCAAATGTTATTACTACCCCTGTTGAATACGCCTTATATTTCTTAAAACTATTACTTGCAATTACAACACTTGTTGGAAATATTATTGAAAAGAAAAATCCAGAAATAGATATCGCATATAATCCTTTTTCTCCCAATAAAAGCCCAGATATAAAAGTTACAGACCCTAAAAAAGAGAATACTCTTACGCTTTTCAAGTCACCAAATTTTTGAACTATAAACCCTCCAATTAATCTTCCTAACGTTAATAGCAAGAAAAATATAGAAACATAAGAGGCAATTTGAGATTTATTTAAATACCCATAATTTGTTTCAATATATGTAGGTAACCAACGTCCTGTGCCTTGTTCTGCCATTATGTAAAATCCCAATCCAATTACTAAAAACCATGTTGTTTTTTCTTTTAAAACTTCACCTAATGATACCTTTTCTATTTTACTTAATTCTTTGTTATACGGTAGCTTAACAAAGAAAAATACTACAAATATTATTAATGTTAATATCGCAGCACCAAGATATATGTATCTCCAACTTACATTGTCACTAAGAAGCATCCCAGATATTTTTTGTGAAGCAGACAATCCTACTCCATATGAAAAATGAGTTAAATTCATAGCAATAGCCTGTCCCGTAAGCCACAAAATAGGTATTACTGTGTTAATCGCTATAGATATCAATCCTAAAAATCCTTGTATCATTGCAAAACTTATACCAAACATCAAAAAACTAGGTGCTTTCCATTGGACTAAATTCATTAATATAACACCTATAAGCCCTATTAATACAAGTTTCTTTTGCCCTATTTTTTCACTTAAATATCCCCCTATATAGTTGCATAGCAAGTATCCAATAGATCCAAATGTAAACATAAGTGAAAAAGTAGTATCATTTATATTAAAACTTTGCCTAATACTTACTCCGAACATATTTATTAATCCTTCTGTTGTTGCAACAATCATCATTACGATATATATAAGGATTGTAGAAATAATTTTTGCTTTTTTATTCATTTTTTTCTCCTTTAAATCTTTTGTTTAAACCGATTTATTATAGCATAAATAGACGTTATAGTAAAATAGAGGTACATAATAATTATGTACCTCTATTTTCTCTATACGTTTATTTCACTTTTAACATCCACAGCATCTTTATCAGTTTCGATAATTGGGTCTACATACTCACTTATAAACTCAGTTACTTGGCCTGGTGCTCTTCCAACAAATTTATTTGGATCAATAATGCTTAATATCTCGTCCTCAGTTAATCCAAATGATTTATCTTCAATTATCCTTTTTATAAGATCATTATCTAACCCTTCACCCTTGACTCTATTAGCTGCAGCCATTGAATGAATTCTTATTTTCTCATGTAGTTCCTGTCTATCTTTACCTCTTTTTACGGCTTCCATCATTATATTCTCAGTTGCCATAAAAGGTAGTTCATTTAATACATGTGCCTTAATTACTTTGTCATACACTACCATATTTTCCGCTATGTTAATATATAAGTTTAATACTCCATCTAACGCTAGGAACCCTTCTGCAATCGAAATTCTCTTATTTGCAGAATCATCTAATGTTCTTTCAAACCATTGTGTAGAAGCTGTTATAGCCGGATTTAAGGCATCTACAATAACGTATCTTGCTAAT
This sequence comes from Clostridium sp. LY3-2, assembly GCF_024705715.1. Classification (NCBI taxonomy): domain Bacteria; kingdom Bacillati; phylum Bacillota; class Clostridia; order Eubacteriales; family Clostridiaceae; genus Clostridium; species Clostridium sp. LY3-2. The sequence goes on along the minus strand of NZ_JAMDLQ010000041.1, from coordinate 3,821 downwards.
GCACCCATCCTTTCACTTCTCATAGGGTTTCTTTTATAAGCCATTGCTGATGATCCTATTTGATTTTTCTCAAATGGTTCTTCAATTTCTTTCATACTTTGAAGTAATCTTAAATCATTACTAAACTTATAGCAACTTTGTGCTATTTCTGATAATGTGTTTAAAACAATTGAATCTAACTTTCTTGGATATGTTTGACCAGTTACACCATAACTTTTAGAAAAGCCCATCTTGTTTGCAACTATATTGTCTAATTCTTTTACTTTGCTTTCATTTCCTTCAAATAAATTCATAAAACTAGCTTGAGTTCCAGTAGTACCTTTAACACCTCTAAGTTTTAATGTACTTATTACAAAATCTATATTTTCAATATCTAAAACTAAATCTTGCATCCATAAAGTAGCTCTTTTCCCTACAGTAGTTAATTGAGCTGGCTGAAAATGCGTAAATCCTAGTGTTGGCATATCTTTATACTTAATTGCGAATTTGCTTAATCTATGTAATACTGTTACAAGTTTTTTTCTTACCAATTTAAGCGCATCTCTCATTATAATTATATCTGTATTATCTCCAACATAGCAACTTGTTGCTCCTAAATGAATTATACCTTTTGCATTTGGACATTGTAATCCATATGCATAAACATGGCTCATAACATCATGTCTTACCTCTTTTTCTCTTTTTATAGCTTCATCATAATTTATATTATTTATATTTGATTTCAATTCATTTATTTGATCATCTGTAATATTTAATCCTAATTCCTTTTCACCTTCTGCTAATGCAACCCAAAGTTTCCTCCAAGTAGTAAATTTCATGTCATCAGAAAATATAAAACTCATTTCTTTTGAAGCATATCTTGAATTTAAAGGTGTACTATATAAATTTTTCATCTTTTCCCTCCATATACGAATATATTTTTTTTATTTATTAATATAATTCGTATTATATCATATTTTTACCCTTTTTCATATAATTTCAAATGATTTTGTAATACTTATATCTATTTTAATATTCCCTAATTATTAAATATAATAACTTTTTAGCAATTTCCTATTTAAAATAAAAAAAAGGTTCCAAAAGGAACCTTTAATTTTATTAATCTTCTAAATTTTCGATTAATGATGCTATCTCTTCTACTGCTAAAGCTTCGTCATCTCCTGAAGCTATAACAGTTACTGTTGAGTTAGCTGTTACTGCTAATGAAAGAACTCCTATTAAGCTCTTTACGTTAGCTTTTTTTCCATTGAACTCTAAGCTTACATCTGATTTAAATGATGAAGCCTTTTTAACTAATAAAGTAGCTGGTCTAGCGTGTAAACCAGTTGCATTTTTAACTAAAACCTCTTTAGATACCATGCATAAACACCTCTTTACTCAATTTTGTTGTTAACAAATTGTATTAACCATTACATTATAAACGTTTTTATAATAAATTTCAACCGTTCTCATGATTATTTATCCAATTATAAAAGTTATAAAAAAATAAAAGAATACCCTTTATTTCATGTATTATCTTGATTGAACAATTAGTTTAATTGCAGTTCTTTCTTCTCCATCAATTTGTATATCTGTAAAAGCCGGTATACAAATTATATCTTTACCACTTGGTGCTACAAATCCTCTTGCTATAGCTATTGACTTTACAGCTTGATTTATAGCCCCTGCACCTATAGCTTGAATTTCTACTCCATTTTTTTCTTTTATTATAGCAGCTATTGCCCCAGCTACTGAATTAGGGTTTGATTTTGTTGATACCTTTAATACTTCCATCTTTCTTCGTTTCCTCCTAGTAGTCACTAATCGTTTACATATTGTATACCATAGTTTTGGTATACTTATTAATATTCTACATATTTTTACTAAATCCTTTTTTATTATAAAAAAAAAATACATTTTATAAAAAAAAATACATTTTGTAAAACAAAATGTATTTTTATAATTATTTAGCAAAATCAACTGCTCTAGTTTCTCTAATAACACTGATTTTTATTTGTCCTGGATATTCTAATTGTTCTTCGACACTTTTGACAATATCACGTGCTAGTTCAACTGCCTTCGTATCATCAATTTGATCTGGTTTAACCATAATTCTTATCTCTCTACCAGCTTGAATGGCATATGACTTTTCTACACCTTCGTATGAGTTAGCAATTTCTTCTAACTTCTCTAATCTTTTTATATATGCCTCTAATGTTTCTCTTCTCGCACCAGGTCTTGCTGCTGATATAGCATCAGCTGCTTGAACTAAAATCGCTTCTAAAGATTGCATCTCAACATCCCCATGATGGGCTGCGATAGCATTTACTACTGAAGGTGATTCACCATATTTCTTAGCTAAGTCTCCACCTATTAATGCATGTGGTCCTTCTTGCTCTTGATCTACAGCTTTACCTATATCATGTAATAAACCTGCTCTTCTAGCTAGAGTTACATCTAAACCTAATTCAGAAGCCATTAACCCAGCTAAGTATGAAACTTCTATAGAATGTTTAAGCACATTTTGCCCATAGCTAGTTCTATACTTTAATCTACCAAGTAACCTAATTAGTTCTGGATGTAATCCATGAACAGAAGTTTCTAATGTTGCTTGCTCTCCTTCTTCCTTAATGTCATTTTCGACATCAATACGAGCTTTGTCAACCATTTCTTCTATTCTAGCTGGATGAATTCTTCCATCTACAATAAGTTTTTCAAGCGCTAACCTAGCAACTTCTCTTCTTATTGGATCAAAACTAGATAAAATTACTGCTTCTGGTGTATCATCAATTATTAAATCTACACCTGTTAATGTTTCTAATGTTCTAATGTTTCTACCTTCTCTACCTATTATTCTACCCTTCATTTCATCGTTTGGTAATGCAACAACATGAACTGTTGTCTCTGAAACGTGATCTGCTGCACAACGTTGAATTGCAGTTGTAACTATTTCTCTAGCTTTCTTATCCGCTTCTTCTTTAGCCCTACTCTCAATATCCTTTATCATAACAGCTGCGTCATGAGAAATTTCTTTCTTGATTTCGTCTAAAAGAATTTTTCTTGCTTCATCACTAGATAGGTTAGCTACCCTCTCAAGCTCTTCCCTTCTTCTATTATGAAGGTCTTTAGCTTCAACCTCTAACTGATCTATTTCTTGCATTCTTCCATTGATTGTTTCTTCTTTCTTTTCTAAAAAATCACTCTTTTTATCAAGAGTTTCTTCTCTTTGTAACACTCTTCTTTCAAGTCTTTGGATTTCATTTCTTCTCTCACGAGAATCTTTCTCTAAATCATTTCTTAATCTATGAACCTCTTCCTTAGCTTCAAGTATTGATTCCTTTTTGATGGTATCAGCTTCTCTTTTAGCTTCGTTTACAAGGTTTTCAGCTTCCTTTTCTAGAGATTCTACCTTTTCCTTTGACGTTGTTTGAATTGTTTTATAAAGTACTATTCCTAATATAAACAGTACAACTATATCTATTAATATCATTATGATTAGTTGCACACTAACACCTCCTAGCTTAATTTAAAATATGAAAGCGTAGTAGGTGTCATATTCCCTTCACTGTTAATGATGGAATATGATAAACCAGTATTTGTTATTATTGTATAGTAAAATTAAAATTATGTCAAGTTAAGTAGTATATACTCATTATAATAAAATTTATACTATTTTTCTTTAAATTTCTTTGAAATTCTCTTGTTTTTACAATTTAAGTAAACGGTTATATTCTTTGGTTAATTTATATAACAATAAAAATCCATCAGCTAAGCTGGTGGTATTTCTATCGCCCTATAAGGGCATGTTACTTGCAATTGCGTCTTAAGACGCTCGAAAGGTT